>JAVQXS010000030.1:0-10305 GCA_033578065.1 Thermoleophilia bacterium | reverse complement strand
CTCGCCACCCGCCTGGACGGCGCTGCCGCCGATCTCGTCGAGCGAGCGCGCGACGACGGGGCCCTCGACGTCCGCCCGGAGGGCACCGGCGAGGAAGGCGGCGGGCCGGTAGAAGAGCGCGTCGTAGAGCTCGTCGAAGTAGAGCTTGCGCTCGAGGACGCGCCAGGCTGTCGGGTCGGTCACGAGCTGACGGTCAGCGAGGAAGGCACGGCGCGCGAGCCATAGCCCGGCGAGCCCGAGGGCGACGGCGAGGAGGCTCGTCGCGTAGTCCTCGGCGACCGAGGGGTGGACGAGCGCCTCGGCGCTCTCCTCGACCCAGTGGAGGAGGGGCTCCCAGAGGCCTGGGACGACGAGGAAGCCGCCGACCGTCGCGAGCACGGTGAGAGCGCCGACCGGGACGAGCATGGAGCGGGGACCCTCTCCGTCGCCGTGGGCTGCTGCGCCAGCCTCGTGTCGCGGCCCGTGCCAGACGGTGAGGTAGAGGCGGAACGCGTACATGCCGGTGAGGAGCGCTCCCGCGAGCCCAGCCGCGTACAGGAGCGAGCCGAGGAGGCCGCCGGACGCGAGCGCCGAGGCGAGGACGCCGTCCTTCGACCAGAAGCCGGAGAAGACGGGGAGCCCGACGAGGGCGAGCGTCCCCACGAGGAAGGCGACGTGCGTCCGGGGGAGGACGTCCTTCAAGCCGCCCATGGCTCGGATGTCCTGCTCGCCGTGGAGGTGGTGGATGACGACGCCGGCGGCGAGGAAGAGGAGCGCCTTGAAGAAGGCGTGGGTCGCGAGGTGGAAGATCGCGTACCCGTAGGCGCCGATCCCGGCGGCGAGGAACATGTACCCGATCTGCGACATCGTCGAGTACGCGATGACGCGCTTGATGTCCCACTGGACGAGGGCGATGGCCCCCGCGGCGAGGAGCGTGAGCGCGCCGAGGATCGCCGCAAGCTGCTGGACCTCGACGGCAGCCTCGAAGACCGGGCTCGCGCGGACGAGGAGGTAGACGCCGGCGGTGACCATCGTCGCGGCATGGATGAGGGCGGAGACCGGGGTGGGGCCCTCCATGGCGTCCGGGAGCCAGGTGTGGAGCGGGATCTGCGCCGACTTCGCGACCGCGCCGCCGAGGAGGCCGAGCGCGACGAGGGTGACGACCGTCTCCGACAGGCGGTCGACCTCCCCGAAGACGGCGAGGTACTCGAGGGTTCCGGTCTCCCAGATGAGGAGGACGAGCGCGAGCGCGAACGTCGCGTCGCCGAAGGCGTTCACGACGAACGCCTTCTTCGCGGCCGCTACCGCCTCCGGGCGCGCGTGCCAGAACCCGATGAGGAGGTAGGAGGCGAGGCCGACGAGCCCCCATCCGACGAGAAGGAGGAGGAGGTTTGCCGCCTCGACGAGGAGGAGCATCGAGAAGACGAAGAGCGACATGTAGGCGAAGTACCGGCGCTCCTCGTCGTCGCCGGCCATGTAGCCCATCGAGTACCAGACGATGAGCCCACCGACGCCGGAGACGACGAGCATCATCACGCTCGAGAGCGGGTCGAGGAGGATCTGGAGGCCGACCTCGAGCTCGCCGGCGGCGAGCCACGTGTAGGCGGTCGAGACGACCTCGCGCTCGCTGTCTCGCGCCCACAGTCGGACGAAGGCGTCGAACGCTCCGACGAAGGCGACGAACGTCGTGAGCGTCGAGATCCAGCCAGCGGTGCGGCCTGCGATCCGCTGGCCTGCGAGCGCGATCGCGAGCGTCCCGGCGAGCGGCGCGAAGAGGCACACCCAGGCTCCGACCGCGATGCTCATCCTCGAAGCGCGCTCGCTCGGTCGACGTCGAGGGGGAGGTTGCGGCGCGCGAGCGCCACGATGAGCCCGAGACCGATCGCGACCTCGGCGGCTGCGACGGCCATCACGGCGAGCGCGAAGACGTGGCCGTCGAGGTCCCCGTGCTGTCGCGCGAACGCGATGAGGGCGAGGTTCGCGCCGTTCAGCATGAGCTCGAGCGAGAGGAGGACGATGAGCGGGCTGCGGCGGAGCATGACGCCGAGCGCGCCCGTCCCGAACACGAGCGCAGCGAGGATGAGGTACCAGCCGACTCCGGGGCCGCTCACGGCCGTCCTCCCGGCTGCGAGCGGAGCGCGGGCTCACGTCCACGGCTCGTTGGGCGCAGCGACGCGCACGGAGCGCTCATCGCGCCCCTCCTTCGGCGTCTGTGCTCTCCCGCGTCTCCTCCTGCGCCCGCGGGGTCGTTCCCAAGAGGACGCCGCCGACCGCGGCGACGAGCAAGACGATGGAGGTGATCTCGAACGCGAGCAGGTGGTCGGTGAGGAAGAGCTCGCCGATCGCAGCGGGACTGCCGAAGGCGGCCGTGATCTCGGCCGGATCCGCGAGGTTGTCGCCCCAGGCGAGCCCGAGCACGAGAACCACCTCGACGAGGAGCGCGGAGGCGGCGACGAGAGCGGCCGTCCGGACGAGCGACGGTCCCCCGGCCCAGGGCGCGTCCGCGCGGCCTCCGAGGTAGGCGACGACGAAGAGGAACATCACCATCACCGAGCCCGCGTACACGAGCACCTGCGCGGCGGCGAGGAACTCTGCCGAGAGGAGGAGGTAGAGGACGGCGAGCGAGGCGAGGTTCGCGATGAGGGCGAGCGCCGAGTAGAAGGGGTTCGAGAGGCTCACGACCGCAGCTCCGCTCGCGAGCAGCCCGCCCGCGGCGGCGAACCAGACGAGCCAGACGAGGACCTCTCCCATCCCGCTCACGACCTCGTCTTGTACGCGGGCTCCGGCGTGTCGTACCGCTCGCGATCCGCGACCGGGACCCGCTTGATCGGCTCCGCGAGGAGCATGTCCTTCGTGTAGATGAGGTCGTCGCGCGAGTACTCGGAGATCTCGTACTCGTTGCCGAGCGTGATCGCGTCGAAGGGGCAGGCGAGCTCGCAGTAGCCGCAGAAGATGCAGCGGCTCATGTTGATCTCGTAGATGCGCGCGTAGCGCTCCCCCGCGGAGACGCGGTTGTCGGCGGTGTTCTCGGCAGCGACGACGCGGATGCAGTCGGCCGGGCACGCAGCTGCGCAGAGCGAGCACCCGACGCACTTCTCGAGGCCGTTCTCGTGTCGCCAGAGGCGGTGACGGCCCCGAAAGCGGGGGTAGACGGGGCGCTTCACCTCCGGGTACTGCTGGGTGATCGGCTTGCGGAAGATCTGCCGGAAGGTGACGGCGAACCCCTTGAGGCTGTCGAGCGGCTGCGGGCTCACAGGGCTACCACGAGGATCGCCGTGACGACCGCGTTGACGGTCGCGACGGGGAGGAGGACCTTCCAGCCGAAGCGCATGAGCTGGTCGTAGCGGAGGCGGGGCAACGTCGTTCGCATCCAGATGAAGAGGTAGAGGAGCACGCCGACCTTCGCGAGGAACCAGACGGGGGCGAGCCAGTCGGGCGTGAAGAGGACGCCGTGCCAGCCGCCGAGGAAGAGGGTCACGCAGAGGCCGGAGAGCGTGATGAGGTTGATGTACTCCGACATCGAGTAGAGGCCGAAACGCATCCCCCCGTACTCCGTGTGGTAGCCGGCGACGAGCTCCTGCTCGGCCTCGGGGAGGTCGAAGGGTGCTCGCGAGGTCTCTGCCGTGCCTGCGAGGAGGAAGACGACGAAGCCGACGAGCTGGGGGAAGACGTACCACGTGGAGGCTGCCTGCGCGGCGACGATCTCGGTGAGGGAGAGCGAGCCGGCCATGATCACCACCCCGAGCACGGAGAGGGCGAGCGAGACCTCGTACGAGACGAGCTGCGCGCACGTGCGCATCGCTCCGAGGAGCGCGTACTTCGAGTCCGAGGCCCAGCCGCCGACGATGAACCCGTACGCGCCGAGGGAGCCGATCGCGAAGAGGAGGATGAGCGCGATCTCGACGTCCGCGACCTGACCCGGGATCCAGACGCCCCCGATCTCCCACCCTGGCCCGAAGGGGATGACGGAGAAGGTCGCGAGCGCGGTGGAGGCGGCGAGGAAGGGGCCGAGGATGTAGAGCCAGTCGATCGCCGCAGCGGGGCGGAAGCTCTCCTTGTGGAGGAGCTTCACGAGGTCGGCGATCGGCTGCAGGAGGCCGTACGGTCCCGCTCGGTTCGGCCCGTAGCGGAGCTGCATCCGGCCCATGATCTTCCGCTCCGCCAGGGTGAGGTACGCGAAGCCGGCGAGCACGAGGTTGATGACGACGAAGGCCTGGACGAGGCTCACCCACCACTCCGGGGCGCGAGTCACGCGCGCACCACCTCCACCGCCGCATGGAGGTCGCCCGCGTGCTCGTCGGCGATCCGTGCCACCCCGTCGACGAGCTTCCGATTCACCCGTGCACGTAGCTCGACGGAGATCCCGTTCGAGCGCACGTGGACGCGATCGCCGGTCGTGACCCCGCGGCGCTCCGCCTCAGCCGGCGACAGCTCGATCTCGGCGGGCGCGCGCTGGAAGGCGAGCTCGGGGACGCGCTCGACCGCCGGCCCCGAGAAGAGCGTTCGCACGCGCTGGAGACGCAGCTCGCCGACGAAGCGCTCGTCGCGACGGCTCGGCTCCACCATGGGCGCCTTCGTCGTCGCCGGAGCGGGCGCCTCGTAGGGCGCTCGACCCGGGAGCCCCGCGCGGAGCCCGATCGCCGCAAGGGAGAGGTCGCGGTAGAGGATGGACGCCGCCTCCTCGTAGACGACGGCGGGATGCGGCGAGAGCTCGACCCCGAACCGCCCTGCGAGCTCGGCGATCCACGTGAGCTCGTCGGGGCAGGGAGGCATGGCAGCGCGCCGAAGCCGCTGGACGCGCCCCTCGAGGTTCATGACCGTGCCTTCGCGCTCGAGCGCTCCGGTCGCCGGGAGCACGAGGTCGGCCCAGCCGCCAGCGAGCCCGTGGAACATCGCGATCACGAGCGTTCGCTCCGACTGCTCGGCGAGCGCGCGGACGCTCGGATCTGCCGCCGCCTCGTCGCCCGAGACGACGAGGAGCTTGATCGGCTCGGGGTTCGTCTCGTCGACGTCCGCTGCTGCCGACCAGGCGGCCGCGACGCCTCGCCCGTTCGGCGTCGCGGGCAGGTGGAAGGCGCCGGAGCCCGGGCGCTCGTGGAGCCCGAGCGCGTACGCGAGCTCGGCGAGCCGTGCGCCGCCGCCTCCTCCCGGGCCGCTCCAGATGAGGATCGCGCGCTCGGCGGAGCGGATGCGGGCGCCGAGCTCGCTCCCGGGCTCGGCGAGCTCGCGGCACCACTCCGCCGCGTGTCCGGGGGCGACCTGGACGTCCCCGACCGGAGAGCAGACGACGATCTCGGCGCCGCGGCGGCGCGCTTCCTTCATCCAGAGGTCGACGATGGGCGCGCGCTCGACGACGGGGTCGTCGCCGACGACAACGACGAGCTCGGCCTCGGCGATCGCCGAGAGGGGCAGCCGGAAGGCGTCAAGGGCAGACGAGGTCGCCTCGGGGAGCACGGCCGAGTGCGCGTCGAGCCCTCGGCGGAGGAGCTTGCCGAGCGCGTACGCGAGCTCCGTCGTCTCCGATCCCGAGAGCGCGGTCACGATCGCGCCCCGAGACTCGCGGAGGAGCTCCTCCGCGGTGTCGAGCGCCACCTCCCAGGAGACCTCCTCGAGGCCCCTCGGGCCCCGTCGCAGCGGGACGGAGATCCGATCTGCTGCGCGCAGGGAGGGGTAGGAGAAGCGACCCTTGTCGCAGAGCCAGCCCCGATCGATCTCGGGGTGGTTGCGAGAGAGGATCCGGCGCACCTTCCCCTCCCGGATCGTCGCGGAGACGTTGCAGCCGACGGCGCACCCGGTGCAGACCGTCGGGACGTTCTGGATCTCCCACGGGCGCGCGTCGAACCGGTAGAGGGTCGAGGTGAGCGCGCCCACGGGGCAGAGCTCGATGACGTTTCCCGAGAAGGGCGACCGGTACGGCTCGTCCTCGAAGGTCGCGATCTCCGTGTGCGCGCCGCGGTTGCGCGCGATGAGGAGCCCGTCCTCGGCGACCTCCTCCGAGAAGCGCGTGCAGCGGTAGCAGAGGATGCAGCGCTCGCGGTCGAGCGCGACGAGCGGGGAGAGGGGGATCGGCTTCTCGACGGTGAGCTTCGCGAAGCGCATGCGGGTGGTTCCGGGTCCGTACCGGAACGTGAGGTCCTGGAGCGGGCACTCCCCTCCCTTGTCGCACACGGGGCAGTCGAGCGGGTGGTTGACGAGGATGAGCTCGAGCGTCGCTTCCTGGCCCTCGGCAGCCATCGGCGAGGTCGCGGCCGTCCGAACGACCATCCCGTCCTGCGCCGTGAGGGTGCAGCCGGCCTGGAGCTTCGGCATCCCCTCGACCTCGACGAGGCACATCCGGCAGGCGCCGACCGGCGGGCCCAGCCGCGGCTCGTAGCAGAAGACCGGGATCTCGATCCCCGCGGCCTGCGCCGTCTCGACGAGGCCCGTCCCCTTCGGGACCTGTACCGTGCGCTCGTCGACGGTGACGGTGACGAGCCCGTTCTCGCTCACCGGCTCCTCCGAGGCACGCGCTCGACGCCCGCGCTCATGCGCTCACCGGCACGGAGACGGGGAGGCGCTCGTGCATCGCGGAGGGTGCGAGGATCCCCTCGAGCGAGGATGCGCCGTCGAAGGGGCAGCGACCGAGGTCGACGTGCGCCTGGAACTCCTCGCGGAAGCGCGAGACGTAGCTTGCGACGGCGATCGCGTCGGAGTCGCCGAGCGGGCACAGGCACTTGCCGAGGATGCGGTCGCAGACGGAGAGGAGGAGGTCGAGGTCAGCCTGCTCGGCCCGCCCTTCCTCGATCTTCTCGAGGATCTGCGTGAGCCAGCGCGTGCCGACCCGACACGGCGTGCACTTCCCGCACGACTCGTGCTCGTAGAACTGGGAGACGCGAATGCCGAGCTGCACCATGCAGCAGCGGTCGTCGATGACGATGACGCCGGCCGACCCGATGGAGGAGCCTGCTGCGGCGAGCGACTCGAAGTCGAGCTTCGTGTCGATGTCGTCGGCGGTGAGGATCGGCGTCGAGGAGCCGCCGGGGATGATCGCCTTGAGCGCGCGGCCGTTCGGGATCCCGCCGCCGATGTCGTAGATGAGCTCGCGGAGCGTGATCCCGTGCGGGAGCTCGTAGTTGCCGGGGTTCACGACGTTGCCGGAGAGCGAGAAGACGCGGGTTCCGGTCGAGCCGGGGACGCCGATCTGCGCGTACTCCTCCGGCCCGACCTCGAGGACGACGGTGACGGTCGCGATCGACTCGACGTTGTTCACCGCCGTCGGCGCGGCGTAGAGGCCGGCGACCGCGGGGAAGGGCGGCTTCGTTCGCGGCTGTCCGCGCTTGCCCTCGAGCGACTCGAGGAGCGCCGTCTCCTCGCCGCAGATGTAGGCGCCTGCCCCACGATGGAGGACGACGGTCACCTCGCCGAGGAGATCGCGGGCCCGCATCTGCTCGAGCGCGGAGCGGAGCACCTCGAACTCGCGCTCGTACTCGCCGCGGATGTAGACGAAGACGTGCCTCGCGGAGATCGCGTACGCGGCGATGAGGCACCCCTCGAGGAAGCGGAAGGGGACGCGGAGCATGATCTCCCGATCCTTGAACGTGCCGGGCTCGGACTCGTCCGCGTTCACGACGAGGTCGTGTGGCTTCGGCACCGTCTCGGGCTTCGGCACGAACGTCCACTTGCGGCCGGTGGGGAAGAACGCCCCCCCTCGGCCTCTGAGCCCGGATGCCTCGACGGCGGCGATCACCTCGTCCGGGTCCATCGCGCGCGCCTTCGCGAGCGCGGCGAAGCCGCCGCGGGCGACGTAGTCGTCGATCTCCGTGACCGCGCCTCCGTCCGTGCCTGCGAAGACGAGCTCAGGTCGCCCCGCCACTCCGCAGCTCCTCGACGATTGCAGGGACATCCTCCGCGGCGACGCGGAGACGGTGCCGGTTGTCGACCGCGACGACGGTCGCCCAGCCGCAGCCACCGAGGCACTCGACGGTCGCGAGCGTCACCTCGCCGTCCTCCGTCGTCGATCCCGCGGCGATTCCGAGCTCGCGCTCGAACGCCTCGACGACCTCCTGCGCTCCGACGAGGGCACAGGAGACGTTCGTGCACACCTCGACGAGGTGTCGGCCGACCGGCTCGAGGTGGAGCTGGTCGTAGAAGCTCGCCACGGCGGCGCAGATCGCCGGGGTGAGGTCGAGCGCGTCGGCCACCTCGCGCAGGGCCGCCGGCGGAAGCCAGCCCCCATGCTCCTCCTGGGCGAGGCGGAGCGCTGGCAGGATCGCCGAGCGGGGCTCCGGGTAGAGCGCGCGCACCTCCTCGATCCGCTCGCGGAGGCCGGCGCTCACCGATCGACGTCTCCCATGACGGGATCGAGCGAGGCGGCGACCGCGACGAGGTCGGCGACGAGGCAGCCCTGCACGACCGTCGCCGTCGCCTGGAGGGCGGCGAGGCTCGGCGGCCGGAACTTCACCCGCCAGGGGCGGGGGCCGCCGTTGGAGACGAGGTAGCAGCCTGCCTCTCCGCGCGGCGACTCGATCGCGACGTAGACCTCCCCCTCGGGGACGGTGTAGCCCTCGGTGACGATCTTGAAGTGGTGGATGAGCGACTCCATCGACGTGTGGAGCTCGTGTCGCGGCGGCAGCACGACCTTGCGGTCGTCGGCGATCCACGGCTCGCCTTCGGTCTCGTCGAGGCGGTCGAGGCACTGGCGGATGATGCGCACGGACTCGCGCATCTCGTCCATGTGCACCTTGTAGCGAGCGTAGACGTCGCCCTCGGGGTACACGGGGACGTCGAACTCGACCGCGTCGTAGAAGAGGTAGGGCATGCGCTTGCGGAGATCCCAGTCGACGCCGGAGGCGCGGAGCATCGGTCCCGACTGGCCGAGCGCGATCGCGTCCTCGGCGGAGAGGAGCCCGATCCCCTTCGTCCGCTCGAGCCAGATCACCTGCCGGTCGAGGAGCGCCTCGCACTCGTCGACGGAGCGAGGCATCTGCTCGCAGAAGCGGCGCGCCTCCTCGGTGAAGCCCGGCGGCAGATCCTCGGCGAGGCCTCCGACCTGGACGTAGCGGGTGTGGAAGCGCGTGCCGCCGGCGAGCTCGAAGAGGTCGAGGATCGCGTCTCGGTCGTCGAACGCGTACCAGAAGAGGGAGATCGCTCCGATCTCGAGCGCGGAGGTGCCGAGCCAGACGAGGTGCGAGTGGATGCGGTTGAGCTCCGCGAGCGCCATCCGTGCCCACGTCGCTCGCCGCGGCACCTCGAGGCCGAGGAGCTTCTCGATCGCGAGCACGTACTCGAGCTCCATCGACTGGAACGAGAGGTAGTCGATGCGGGCGGGGTACGTGATCGACTTCCACCACGACTTCGACTCCATCGTCTTCTCGAAGCCCGTGTGGAGGTAGCCGATGACGGCGCGGATGCCTGCCACCTGCTCGCCGTCGAGGTCGACGACGAGGCGGAGGACGCCGTGGGTCGAGGGGTGGTTCGGGCCGAAGTTGACCGTGAGGATGTCCTCGGGATCGTGCTTCGTGGGGTCGACGTCGAGGATCGTCGGCACCCGCTCCGGGATGCGGCTTCCCTCGTAGACCGAGGTGGTGGGGAGGACGCTCGTCACGCCTCCTCCTCTGAGAAGCGGACGGGCTCCCCGCCGAGCGGGTAGTCCTTGCGCAGAGGATGGCCCTCCCAGTCCTCGGGCATGAGGAGCCGGACGAGGTTCGGGTGCCCGCGGAAGGGGATCCCCATCATGTCCCACGCCTCGCGCTCGAACCAGTCGGCGGACGGCCAGACGCGGATCACGGAGTCGACCTCCTCGCCGTCGTCGAGCCACACCTGGACGCGGACGCGGGCTGGATCCTTGGAGATGCGGAGGAGGTGGTAGGAGACGGAGAAGCGCTTCGGCTTCGGGTCGGGCACGCGGGCGTGTCCTTGGGAGCCAGGCCGGTTGAGGTCTCGCCCCTCGGCCGTCCCGAGGTAGCCGGCGACGCCGGGCTCGCCCCAGCCGAGGTAGTCGGCGGCGGCGATGTCGACGAGGCAGTTGAAGCCCTCCTCGTCGCGGAGGTACGTGCATGCCTCGACGATGCGCGCCGGATCGACGACGAGCGTGATCTCGTCGAACGCCTCCTTGCGCTCGACGAGGCCGGGAACGCCCTCGTACGCCACTACTCGGCCACTCCTCGGAGCTCGTAGGCGGGCGGCACGCCCGCGCGGATCTTCTCGTGGAGACGGACGATGCCCTCGACGAGCGCCTCGGGCCGGGGCGGGCACCCCGGCACGTGGACGTCGACCGGGATGATCTTGTCGACTCCTTGGAGCGTCGTGTAGTTCGAGAACATCCCGCCGGAGCTCGCGCACGCCCCC
>JAVQXS010000029.1:0-10559 GCA_033578065.1 Thermoleophilia bacterium | reverse complement strand
GCATCAGCATCGATATCGTGGAGCGATACGTTCGGACGGCCGTCCAGCGTCTGACTGCCTCATTGGATTCCCTCGAAGCAGACATCGAGGAAGTCAGGGCTCTCCCGGCTGCGGCGTAACGAGAACGGCCCACCGAAAGGACTCCGGGATCGGCTCCCGAACAGGCTCTGCGGTGCCTGAAGCCATCGGTCTCGCCTCCGTTGATCGGTTGACCGAGTTGGCCGAGCCTGAGCTTCAGGACTACGTCGTTGGGGTGAGCGAGTACGTACGTGAGCATGCTCGCCTGAGTCCTGGCAAGGCGAAGGCTGCTCAGATTCGGCTCTCGGCGGGGCTCGGGCGAGCTCTCGTTCGCGAGCTTCGAAGAGAGGTCCCGGGTCTGTCGGCCGTCACAGGCGAGCAGAGCATCGCCGGCGCACTGCGCACGGTGAAGGCCGATGTGTCCGAGAGCAACGACCTTGATGGTCTCCGTCTGGCGGTGGAGATCAAGCCGGTGAACGTGGCCGTAGGTCGCGCTCTCTGGAACAGGTTCGGGGACATCCGCACGTTTGCAGTCAACCTGCACCTCAAGTTCCCCTTCGCAGTGGTCGGAGGCGTCCTGGTCATTCCGACCTACGAGGAGAATCGCGGGTCTCGACGGGACACCCGTCACCTCATCCATCGTGCCGTTCAACGTCTCGTCCGAGCCGGAGGCCGTCGCTCGGAGGGCGATGCGCCCCACTTGCTCGAAGGCGTATGCGTTCTCGTCTACGACCCGGGTTCGGCGAGCCTGGATCGGGAGCTTCCAGTGGGAGGGAGCGGATTGCGATGGGAGGAGTTCGTCCGCGACTTGGCGCACGCGTACCAGGCTCGGTTCGACACCTGAGAAGCGCTCCTTCCCGGGCCGGGAGCTACGCAGCAGCGGCGGCGTGGGCAGGCTCGAGACCGGGCAGGTACGCGCGCCACGTGTCGGGAATGTGCTCACTCGCGAGGCGGATGAAGAGCACCGGCGACGGCGCGCGGGGTCGGGTTCGGAGCGTCATCGAGGTCTCCTCGAGGAGCCGGTCGCCCTTGCGGTGGTTGCACGGGCCGCACGAGGCGACGACGTTCTCCCAGACGGAGGCTCCGCCACGAGAGCGCGGGACGACGTGGTCGAGCGTGAGCCGCGTCGTCGCGGAGCCGCAGTAGGCGCACTGCCAGCCGTCGCGGGCGAAGAGGACGCGGCGGGAGATGCGCCGCGTGACGGTTCGGGGAACGCGGACGTACGAGATGAGCCGGATGACGTGCGGGCGCGGGTGGGCAGCCGCCGCCGAGCGCAGCGGCCGCTCGTGCGCCTCGAGGATCTCCGCCTTCCCCTTCCACACGAGGACGTGGGCGCGGCGGAGGCTGCAGACGTTCAGCGGCTCGTAGCTCGCGTTCAGGACGAGAACCCGGTCCACCGATCGCGGAGGGTACCAGCGCCTCCCCGGCTGAAGGGGTCGGTCGTTCCCTCAGCGCAGAGCCCCACGCGCCGCGACGGCGAGCGCGTGCACGCCGAAGTCGGGGAAGCGGCGGGAGAGCGCCGCGGCGCACGCGCCCGGCTCATGCGCCCAGACGACGACGCTCGGGCCCGACCCCGAGAGCGTCGCCCCAGCCGCGCCCGGCGGGGGGTCGGCGCGCAGAGCCTCGAGGAGCGGGGAGGGACGGTAGGGCTCGTGGAGCCGGTCGTCGAGGGCAGCCGCCATGAGCGCTCCGTCTCCCGAGCCGATCGCCGCTCCGAGGAGGAGGGCACGCGCCGCCGTGAAGGCGGCGTCCGCGTGGGGGATGCTCGCCGGGAGGCGCGCGCGCGCCGCCTCCGTCCGGGTCCGCTCCCAGGGGACGATGAGGACAGGGGAGAGGGGGAGCCGGTCGGCGACGCGGGCGATCCTCCCCTCCCAGGTGAGGCAGACGCCGCCGACGAGGGCGGGGGCGAGGTTGTCCGCGTGCGGCTCGAGGCGGAGGCCCGCGGCGAGGAGCTCCTCGGGATCGCCGTCGGGGCGTGCCGCAGCGAGGCCGAGCGCGATCGCGGCGGCCGAGGATCCGAGCCCACGCTCGAGGGGGATGCGGTTCCGTAGGCGGAAGCGCTTTCCGGCCGGCGCGGCGAGGAGGGCGTACGCGCGCACGACGAGGTTCGAGGCATCTGCGGGGAGCTCCCCGGCTCCCTCTCCCTCGACCTCGACCGTCACCCGGCCTGGCTCGCCGTCGTCGAGCTCGAGCTCGTTCCAGAGGTCGAGCGCGACGCCCGCGCAGTCGAAGCCGGGGCCGAGATTCGCGGAGGTCGCGGGCGCGCGGACGATCACGGCGCGCTCGCCGCCTGCGCGATCGCGTCGGGATCGGGCTCGACGAGGATCGTCTCGGGCGCGGAGCGTTCGACGGCCTCGGGATCCTTCAGCCCGTGTCCGGTGATCGTCGCGACGACCCGCGTGCCGCTCGGAGGCGGCGAGAGGGCGAGCGCTGCGAGGCCGGCGGCGGACGAGGGCTCGCAGAAGAGCCCCTCGAGCCGAGCGAGGTCGCTCCATGCCTCGAGGATCTCGGCGTCGGTCACCGTCGCGACCTCGACCGCGAGCGCCTCCACCGCGTCGCCGTGCGCCGGCTCCACGATGCGGATGGCGGTGGCGATCGTTCGGCGGCGATCGGCGGCTTGGGCGGCGACGATCCGTGCCCGCACGCCGAGCTCGGCGAGGCCGCGCGCGTACGACACCGCATTCCCGCCGCCCCCGTACGGGATGGCGAAGACGTCGGGCGGCTCGCCGAGCTCCTCGACGATCTCGAAGACAGCGGTCTTCTGGCCCTCGATCCGGTGCGGGTTGAGCGAGTTGACGAGCGTGTGGGTGCCGCGGGCGGCGAGCTCTCGCGCTGCGGCGAGAGCCTCCGAGAAGCTCCCGCGCACCTCGAGCACCCGCGCGCCGTGCATCCGGCTCTGCGCGAGCTTGCCTGAGGAGACCGCGCCCTCGGGCTGGAGGACGACGGCCGCGATCCCCGCGCGCGCGGCGTACGCGGCGGCCGAGGCGGCGGTGTTGCCCGTCGACGCGCAGATGACCGCCGCTGCGTCGGCCTCGAGCGCCTTCGACACGGCGACGGTCATGCCGCGGTCCTTGTAGCTGCCGGTCGGGTTCGCGGCTTCCCACTTCAGCCACAGGTCGACGCCGAGCCGCTCCGAGAGCCGGGGTGCCGGCAGGAGCGGGGTCGATCCCTCGCCGAGGCTCACGAGCGGCGTCCCCGCGCCCACGGGGAGCCGCGCGCGGAACCGCTCGATGAGCGGCGTCGTCACGTCCAGCCGAGCTCCTCGACGCCCCGGTCGGAGACGACCCGGAGCGCGGTGGGCGGCGCGAGCGCCTCGGGCATCGCGGCGATCGCGGCCACGCTGCGCGCGACGCTCGCGACAGGCGCCTCGTGGGTGACGATGTGGAGGGTCGCCCCCGCGGCGCTGAGGCTCTGCACGAGCCGTGCCACCGAGATTCCCTCGACCGCGAGCTGACCGGCGACGCGGGCGAGGACGCCGGGGCGGTCGTCGACGTCGATGCGGACGTAGAACGGGGAGCGCACGTCGGCGGGATCTGCACGCGCGAGCGTGCGGCGCGCTGGGTCGTCCTGGAGGAAGCCCGGCCCCGCGGTGCCGACGATGGAGACGAGGTCGGCAACGACGGCCGAGGCGGTCTCGATTCCGCCCGCGCCGGGACCCGAGAGCGTGATCTCGCGGATCGCGTCTCCCTGGAGCATGACCGCGTTGAACGCGCCCTCGACGGAGGCGAGGGGATGGTGGCGATCGACGAGCGCCGGCCCCACGCGGACGTCCGCGGCGCCGTCGACGAGGGTCGCCTGGCCGACGAGCTTCACCGTCATGTCGAGCGCGCGGGCAGCGGCGACGTGCTCGGGCCGCACGGCCTCGATCCCCTCGACCTCGACGTCCTCGGGCGCGACGCGCGCGCCGAAGGCGACCGAGGCGAGGATCGCCATCTTCGCTGCGGCGTCGGCGCCGGAGACGTCGTCCACGGGGTCGGCCTCCGCGTACCCGAGTCGCTGTGCCTCGACGAGCGCTTCCTCGTAGCTTCGGCCCGCCTCCATCTCGCCGAGGACGAAGTTCGTCGTCCCGTTCACGATGCCGAGGACGCGATGGACGTGCGTCGCCACGAGCGCCTCCCGCAGCACCTTGATGACCGGGATAGCTGCGCACACGCAGGCCTCGAACCGGAGCTGGGCCCCGCTCTCGGAGGCCGCGGCGAAGAGCTCCGGGCTCCGGTGGGCGACGAGCTGCTTGTTCGCGGTCACGACGGACACGCCGCGACGGAGGAGGTCGAGGACGTAGGCGCCAGCGGGCTCGAGCCCGCCCATGACCTCGGCGGCGAGGACGATCTCCTCGTCCCGGAGGATGTCCTCGATGTCGGTCGTGAGCACGCCCGGCTCTGGCTCGTAGCTCCGCGTCTTGCCGAGATCGCGGACGAGGGCGCGCTTCACGCGCAGTCGTCTCCCGGTCGCCCGCTCGATGTCCTCTCCGGTCTCGACGAGCAGCCGGTGGACGGCGGCGCCGACGGTGCCGTAGCCGAGGAGGGCGATGGGGACGTCGAGAGGGGCCACGGGCCGGGAGCCTAGCCGAAAGGCTCAATGCATACGCTGCGATCTTTGTGCATAATACGCGCCATGCCAACGGTCGCCATCCTCGGCGCGTCCGGGTACGCCGGCCAGGAGACGCTCGACCGCGTCCTCGCGCACCCCTCGCTCGAGCTGTACGCGCTTGGCTCGGACTCGCTCGCAGGTGAGCCGGCGGAGTCGCTCGACCCGCGGCTCGGACGGAACGGGTTCCGCCGCATCCCGCGCTTCATCACGAACGAGGCTGCGCTGCGCTCCGGCGCCGACGTCATCTTCTGCTGCCTCTCGCACGAGGAGGCAGCGGCGCTCGAGCCTCCCCCCCGTGGCGTCGTCGTCGACCTCTCCGGCGGGCACCGCTTCGCGGAGCCGGCCGTGTACGAGGCCTGGTACGGCTTCGCGCACCCGCGGCCTGAGGAGCTTGCGGACTGGAGCTACGGCCTGCCCGAGGTCTCCCCGCCGTCGGGGCGGCTCGTCGCCAACCCGGGCTGCTACGCGACGGCGGCGCTGCTCGCGCTCGCTCCGGTGGCGGACGCGATCGAGCCGGAGGGCGTCGTCGTGGACGCGAAGTCCGGCGTCTCCGGGGCCGGGCGCGCGCTCACTCCGCGCGCGCACGCGGGGTCGGTGCTCGAGAACACCTCGCCGTACAAGATCGGCACGCACCAGCACGCGCCCGAGATCGCGCAGGTGCTCGGCTTCCCGGTCGCCTTCGTGCCACACCTCCTCCCCGTCCGCAGAGGGCTCATCGCCACCTGCTACGTGCGCTCGAGGGGATCCGACCTGCGCGCGCTCCTCGAGGAGCACTACGCGGAGAGCCACGTCGTGAGCGTGCTCCCGGAGGGGGCGGTGCCCGAGCTCTCCCGCGTGCAGGCGACGGACGCCGCCGAGATCGGCGTCTTCGAGGACCGCCTCACCGGCTCGACCGTGCTCGTGTGCGCGATCGACAACCTCGGCAAGGGCGCAGCCGGCCAGGCGATCCAGAACGTCAACCTCCTGTACGGGTACGAGGAGACCGCGGGCCTCCGGCTCGCCGGGGTCCTCGTCTGATGTCCGTCACGGCAGCCAAGGGCTTCGTCGCGAGCGGCGTGCGGGCGGGGATCCGGCGGGGGGCTCCCGACGTCGCGCTCGTCCGCTCGCTCGAGCCTGCCGTCGGGGGCGCTATGTGGACGACGAACCGCGTGCAGGCGGCGCCCGTCGTCGTCTCCCGCCGGCACCTCGAGGCCGCGGAGCCGCAGGCGGTGATCGTGAACGCGGGGGTCGCGAACGCGGCTACCGGGGCCACCGGAGTGGCCGACGCAGAGCGGACGGCGGAGGAGGTCGCGCGCGCGCTCACCCTCCGTCCCGAGGAGGTCGTCGTCCTCTCGACGGGGGTCATCGGGGTCCCGCTGCCCATGGAGAGGCTCCTGCCCGCGGTGCACGAGGCCGCCGCCGCGCTCTCGCCCGACGGCGGTGAGGCCGCGGCTCGCGCGATCCTCACGACGGACGCCGGACCGAAGACGGCGGTGGCTGCACGCGAAGGCTTCACGGTCGGGGGAATGGCGAAGGGGGCGGGAATGATCCACCCGCGGCTGGCGACGATGCTCGCCATCCTCACGACCGACTACCCGCTCCGGCCGGGCGAGGCGCTCCCGCTCCTGCGCCCGGCCGTCGAGGAAACCTTCAACCGCATCTCCGTGGACGGCGACTGCTCGACGAACGATGCGGTCGTGCTCCTCGCGAACGGCGCGAGCGGCGTCGCGCGGACCCCGGAGTCCGACGCCGCCTTCGTCGAGGCTCTCGCTGACGTCTGCGCCGCGCTCGCCCGCGCGATCGTCGAGGACGGCGAGGGAGCGACCGTGCTGCTCGAGATCCGCGTGCGGGGCGCGGTCTCCGAGGGAGAGGCGCTCGCGATCGCGCGCCGCATCGCGACCTCGCCGCTCGTGAAGACGGCTGCCTTCGGGCGCGACCCGAACTGGGGCCGCGTGCTCGCGGCGGCGGGATCGGCGCCGTCGAACGGCGGGTTCGCGAATGTCGACCCCGACCGGCTCACGGTCGCGTTCGACGACGTCGTCGTCTTCGAGCGCGGCGTCCCAACGGGTCGCGTGCCGACGCTCGGCGAGAGCGCGGTCACGATCGACCTCGACCTCGGGCTCGGCGAGGGGGCCGCTTCGTACCTCGCCTCCGACTTGACCCTCGACTACGTCCGGCTGAACGCGGAGTACACGACGTGAGTCGGGTCGTCGTGAAGCTCGGCGGCCGGGTGGCGGGCGAGGCGACGGAGCAGGCGCGCGCCCTCGTCGACGGAGGCCACGAGGTCGTTGTCGTGCACGGCGCGGGCCCGCAGATCTCAGCCGAGCTCGAGCGGCTCGGCATCCCCGTGCGCTTCATCGACGGGCGGCGCGTGACGGACGAGCGGACGCTCGAGGTCGTGAGGCGGTCGCTCGTCGACGTGGGGACGGAGGTCGCAGCCGCCCTCGGCGCGGAGGCGATCGCGCTCGCGGGCGACGAGATCGGGCTCGAGGCAGAGTTGCTTCCCGGGCTCGGCCTCGTTGGCGAGCCCCGGCCCTGCCGGCCGCCCGCCATCGAGGCGCTCCTCGCCCGAGGGCGGATCCCCGTCGTCAGTCCCCTCGCCGCCGGGCCTCTGAACGTGAACGCCGACGAGGCGGCGGCAGCGCTCGCGGTCGGCCTGGAGGCCGACCGGCTCCTCTTCATCTCCGACGTCCCCGGCGTCTACCTCGACGGTGTCGTCGCAGAGCGGATCGATGCCTCCGAGGCGGAGGAGCTCCTCGACCGCGGGGTCTTCGAGGGCGGGATCGTCCCCAAGCTCGTCGCGGCGGTGCGCGCTGCGCGCTGCGGCGTCCGCGCCGCGATCGGGGTGACCGAGGTCGCAGCGTGAGGCCAGCTGCAGGTCCACTTTTGCGAGGGGCCGAGCGGCTGCTCCCGACGTACGCGCGGGCTCCGGTGACGATCGTCCGCGGCGAGGGCGCTCGGGTGACGGACAGCGAGGGGCGCTCGTACCTCGACTTCGGCGGCGGGATCGCGGTCGTCGCGCTCGGGCACTGCCACCCCGCGCCGCTCGCGGCAGCACGCACGCAGCTCGACCGCCTCTGGCACGCCTCGAACCTCTACTTCACGGAGCCGCAAGCCGAGCTCGCGGCTCGGCTCTCGGCGCGCTTCGGAGGCGCGCAGGCGTTCTTCTGCAACTCCGGGGCGGAGGCGGTGGAGGCGGCGCTCAAGTACGCGCGCAAGGCAACCGGGAAACCTGGGGTCGTCGCTCTCGAGGGAAGCTTTCACGGCCGCACCCTCGGTGCCCTCTCCGCGACCGGGCAGCCCGCGAAGCGCGAGCCGTTCGCGCCGCTCCTCCCCGGGGTCCGGTTCGTGCCGCCGAACGACGTCGCCGCTCTGCGGGCGGCGGTCGACGAGGAGGTAGGGCTCATCCTCTGCGAGCCCGTCCTCGGCGAGGGAGGAGTGATCCCGCTCGACCGCGCGTTCCTCGAAGCCGCGCGCGAGCTCGACGCCCTCCTCTGCGTCGATGAGGTGCAGTGCGGGATGGGGCGCACGGGCACGTTCTTCGCCTTCGAGCAGGCGGGAATTCGGCCGGACCTCGTGACGCTCGCGAAGGCGCTCGGCAACGGCCTTCCCATCGGCGCCCTCCTCGTCGCGGACGAGGTCGCAGGCGCGTTCGAGCCGGGCGACCACGGCTCCACCTTCGGAGGCAACCCCGTCTCCTGCGCGGCTGCCTGCGCGGTCGTGGACGCGATCGACGAGGAGCTCCTCGCGAACGTGCGCGCCCGCGGCGCGCAGCTGTTCGCCGAGCTCGCCCTGCTCCCGAAGGTGCGGGCGGTGCGCGGGCTCGGGCTCCTCCTCGGGGTGATCGTCGACACGGCTGCCTCTGCCGTCGTCGACGCGTGTCGCGAGCGCGGGCTGCTCGTGCTCTCCGCCGGCGAGGATGTCGTCCGCCTCGCGCCTCCGTTGACCGTGGGCGAGGACGAGGTAGAGGAGGCCGCCCGCGTGATGGCGGACGCGCTCTCGACGCTCGCTTCTGCATAACGTGCTACGCTGGTGCATAGTATGAACCGCCGGGAGCGCCAAGCCGCGATCGTCCAGCTCGTGCGGAAGCGAGCCCTCTCGACCCAGGCTGAGGTCGCCGCTGCCCTGCGGGAGGAGGGCTTCGACGTCGTCCAGACGACGGTCTCGCGTGACATCGCCGAGCTCGGTCTCGTGAAGGTGCGCGCCCCGAACGGCCGACTCGTGTATGCGCCTCCGGGCACGACGGATGCCGACAAGCTCCACGCGCTCGCCGCCGCGATGCGGCGGTATGCGGTCTCGAGCGAGGTCGCCGGGAACCTCGTCGTCATCCACACGCCCTCCGGGTACGCGAGCGCGCTGGCCCAGGCTATCGACGAGGCGTCCCATCCGGGGATCGCGGGGACGCTCGCCGGCGACAACACGATCTTCGTCGCTGCGCGCGAGGGGACATCCGCGCACGCGTTGCGCGACGAGCTTGCGGGCTACCTCCTGCAGGGGGCAGCCTGATGGCCGGCACCGCCGTCGTCGCCTACTCGGGCGGGCTCGACACGAGCTGCATCCTCTCCTGGCTGAAGGAGGACTGGTACGGGTTCGACGAGGTCGTCGCCGTCCTCGTCGACGTCGGCCAGGAGTTCGACCTCGAGGGGTCGCTCGCTCGCGCGGACGCGGCCGGCGCGGACGACGTCCTCCTCCTCGACCGCAAGGACGCCTTCGCGAGCGAGCAGTGCGCGCGCGCGATCGCGACGAACGCGCTCTACGAGGGCCGCTACCCCCTCGTCTCCGCGCTCTCCCGCCCGGTCATCGCGGCCGCCGTCGCCGAGGTGGCCCTTGAGCTCGGCGCGGAGGCGGTCGTGCACGGGTGCACCGGCAAGGGGAACGACCAGCTGCGCTTCGAGCTCGCCTTCAAGGCGCTCGTCCCCCGGGTGCGGGTGATCGCGCCGCTCCGCGACCGGGTGTGGACGCGTGACGAGGAGATCGCGTACGCGCTCGAGAAGGGCATTCCCGTCGTCCAGACGGAGGCCTCTCCGTACTCGATCGACGAGAACCTCTTCGGGCGGGCGATCGAGGCCGGCGTCCTCGAGGATCCGTGGGCCGCTCCCCCCGAGGAGCCGTACGCGCTCACCGCCGACCCGGCGCAGGCGCCGGCGCCGGTCGAGGTCGTCATCTCCTTCGAGCGGGGCGTGCCGGTCGCGCTCGACGGCGAGGAGCTGCCGCTCGCGGAGCTCATCTCGCGGACGAACCGTCTGGCAGGCGCGTACGGGATCGGGCGCATCGACATGATCGAGAACCGCGCCGTCGGGATCAAGAGCCGCGAGGTGTACGAGGCGCCGGGCGCCATCGCCCTCATCACCGCGCACCGCGCCCTCGAGGACCTCGTGCTTACGAAGGACGAGGCGCGGCTCAAGGCGGGGCTCGAGCAGCGGTGGACGGAGATCGTCTACGAAGGGCGGTGGTTCAGCCCGGCGCGAGAGGCGATCGACGCCTTCGTCGACTCGACGCAGCAGCTCGTCACCGGTGAGGTGCGACTCGAGCTCCAGCCGAACGCGGCAGTCGTCACGGGGCGCCGCTCGCCGCACATGCTCTACGCCCCCGAGCTCGCCTCCTACGCGACGGGGGAGACCTTCCCGCACGAGGCCGCCGAGGGCTTCGTCCGCATCTCCGCGCTCGAGACCGAGCTCCACGCGGCCCGCGAGCGCGCGAGCAGCCGGGCATAATCGCCGCGTGGCGGCCGGCCGGGAGCGCGCGTGACGACGTGGAGCGGGCGCGTCGAGGGCGCGCTCGATCGCCACGTGTGGGAGTTCCTGCGCGCGGACGACGCGGAGCTCCTGCCCTACGACTGCGAGGCGACGGCCGAGCACGCTCGCCGCCTCGCCGCGGCGGGGATCCTCACCGCGGAGGAGCTCGACGAGGCGGAGGCACGCCTCGCCGAGATCGCGCTCGACCCGAGCGGCTACCTCGACTCCGACGAGGAC
>JAVQXS010000028.1:0-10604 GCA_033578065.1 Thermoleophilia bacterium | reverse complement strand
GGTGGTCGCGGTGCAGGAGGCCGGCACGGAGCTCGCGATCGTCGTCGGCGCCGGCAACATCTACCGTGGGATGGCCGCCGCGGCGGAGGGGATGGACCGCGCGACGGCCGACTACGCGGGGATGCTCGCGACCCTCCTCAACGCCCTCACCCTCCAGGACGCGCTCGAGCGCGCGGGAGCCCAGACCCGCGTCCAGTCGGCGATCACCGTCTCCGAGGTTGCCGAGCCGTACATCCGCCGCCGCGCCATCCGGCACCTCGAGAAGGGGAGGGTCGTCATCTTCGCCGCCGGCACCGGGAACCCGTTCTTCACGACCGATACCGCCGCGGCGCTCCGCGCCCTCGAGATCGGCGCCGAGGCGATCCTCATGGCGAAGAACCGCGTCCGAGGCGTCTACGACGGCGATCCCCGCGTCGACCCTGGAGCACGCTTCCTGCCTCGGCTCACGCACCTCGAGGCGATCGAGCGCGGGCTGAAGGTGATGGACACGACGGCGCTCTCGCTCTGCATGGACAACCGGCTCCCGATCCACGTCTTCGAGCTTGCGGAAGGGAACATCCGGCGGGCGGCCGCGGGAGAGCATGTGGGCACCGTGATCGAGACCCCGGCCGAGTAGGAAGGAGGGCGCATGTCGGCGATCGAGGACTTCCTCGCGGACGCGAGACGCCGGATGGACCGGTCGATCGAGGCGACGCACCAGGAGCTGAACGCCATCCGCACCGGTCGAGCGTCTCCGGCGCTCCTCGACCGGATCACCGTCGACTACTACGGCACGCCGACCCCGCTCACGAGCCTCGCCTCGATCTCCGCGCCCGAGCCGCGCCTGCTCACGGTGCAGCCGTACGACCCCGGCTCCCTGAAGGCGATCGAGCGGGCGATCCAGGAGTCCGACCTCGGGCTGACGCCCTCGAACGACGGGAAGGTGATCCGGCTCCCGATCCCGCCGCTCACCGAGGAGCGGCGGAGGGAGCTCGTGAAGGTCGTGCGCCGGGTGGCGGAGGACGGCAAGGTCGCGATCCGCAACGTGCGTCGCGACGTCCTCCAGCACCTTCGCGACCTCGTCGTGAACGGCGAGGTGGGCGACGACGAGGAGCGCCGTGCGGAGCAGCAGGTGCAGAAGATCACCGACGAGCACACGAGGACGATCGACGACCTCTTGAAGGCGAAAGAGGCCGAGATCATGGAGGTGTGACTCCTCCCGGGAGCCGCGCTGAGATGAGGCCGTCCGCGCCGGATCGCCCCGCCGCTCCGCCGGCGGACGGCGCGGAGACCGCGCGCAGCGTCGCGATCATCATGGATGGCAACGCGCGCTGGGCGGCGGCCCGCGGGCTCGCGGTCGAGGAAGGCCACCGAGCGGGCGCGCGCGCCCTCCGTCGGACTGTGGAAGCCGCGCTCTCGGTCGGCGTGCGCTCCCTCGCGGTGTACGCCTTCTCGACGGAGAACTGGGCTCGGCCGCCCGACGAGGTGGAGTCCATCCTCGCCCTCATGTCCGAGACGATCGATCGCGAGCTACCGGAGCTCGCGCGTCACGGGGTGCGCACTCGCTTCATCGGGCGCCGTGATCGCATTCCCGCCGACCTCCGGGAGAAGATGGCGCTCCTCGAGCGCGTGACCGCAGGGAACGAGAAGCTCCTCCTGTGGATCGCCTTCGACTACGGAGGGCGCTCGGAGCTCGTCGCAGCCGCGCAGCGCCTCCTCGCCAGCGGCATCGCTCCCGAGGCGGTGACCGAGGAGACGCTCGCGCGACACCTCTACGCGCCGGATCTCCCCGACCCCGACCTCGTCATCCGGACCTCGGGGGAGAAGCGGCTCTCGAACTTCCTCCTCTGGCAGTCGGCGTACGCGGAGCTCGTCTTCACCGACACCCTCTGGCCGGACTTCGGCGAGGCCGACCTTCGCGCTGCCCTCGAGGAGTTCGCGATGAGGGCGCGTCGCTTCGGCGGTCGCTCGTGAGCTCCCTCGCCTCGCGCGTCGTCGTCGCGGCCGTCCTCCTCCCGCTCCTCGTCGCGGTCGTCTACCTCGGTGGCTGGTGGCTCCTCGCGCTCGGCGCCCTCGGGGGCCTCCTCGCCCTCCACGAGCTCTACCGCATGGCCCGCGAGCTGCGACCGCTCGTGCTCGCGGGGTACGTGGGGCTCGTGCTCGCGTTGCTCGGAGTCGAGCTGGGCGGAGTCGCGTGGATGCTCGGCGGGATCCTCGCCAGCCTCCTCGTCTCCTTCGCTCTGTACGGCCTCTCGGACGTGCGTCCGTCAGCGACAGCCTCCTTCGGCGTGACCCTCCTCGGCGTCGTCTGGGTGGCTGCGGGCATCGGGCTGCTCCTCCACATCCGCGACCTCCCCGAGCACGGCTTCTGGGCCCTCCTGGCGGTGCTCTTCGCGGTCTTCGCGGCCGACACTGCCGCCTTCTTCGTCGGCCGCGCCCTCGGCCGACGGAAGCTCGCGCCGGCGATCTCCCCCGGGAAGTCGTGGGAGGGGGTAGTCGCCGGGGTGGCGGCCGCGATGGTCGCGACGTACCTCCTCCTCTACCGGGACCGAGAGGCGTTCCTCTCGAGCCTCGAGATGCTCGTGCTCGGAGCGACCGTCGCGGTTGCCTCCGTCGTCGGCGACCTCTTCGAGTCTGCGATCAAGCGCGACCTCGAGCGGAAGGACTCGGGCCGCCTCCTCGCTGGCCACGGGGGCATGCTCGACCGCCTCGACTCGCTGCTCTGGGCGGGCCCGGCGGCGTTCTTCGTCCTCCTCGCGTTCGGGCACGTGTAGCGCGTTCGCTCGAGCGCGAGGGCTAGCCTACGCCAGTGACCGCCTCCCGCAAGCGGATCGCCGTGCTCGGCGCGACCGGCTCGATCGGGCGCCAAGCGCTCGACGTCATCGCCTCGCACCCCGACCTCTGCGTCTGCGCCCTCTCCTCGCGGCGAAGCGACCTCGCTGCGCTCGCGGCTGCCCACGCGGTCGACCACGTCCAGGTCGGGGGGGATCCTGTCTCGGTCCTCGAGGCGGCTGCCCCGGACGTCGTCCTCAACGCGATCGTCGGCTTCGCCGGCATCGGCGCGACGCTCTGGGCGCTCGAGCACGGCGTCACGCTCGCGCTCGCGAACAAGGAGAGCCTCGTCGCCGCCGGCGACCTGGCGATGGCTGCGCACGCGCGGGGGGGAGGGCTCCTCCTCCCCGTCGACAGCGAGCACTCGGCGCTCTTCCAGTGCCTCGAGGGACGGAGCCCCGAGACCGTTCACTCCGTCGTGCTGACGGCGTCCGGCGGCCCGTTCCGCGAGCGACCGCTCGAGGAGCTCGAGTCGGTGACCGTCGAGGACGCGCTCGCGCACCCGACGTGGTCGATGGGGCCGAAGATCACCGTCGACTCGGCGACCCTCGCGAACAAGGGTCTCGAGGTCATCGAGGCCCACTTCCTGTTCGGCCTTCCGTACGAGAAGATCGAGGTCGTCGTGCACCCGACCTCGATCGTCCACGGCCTCGTCCGCCTGCGGGACGGCGCGGCCCTCGCCCACCTCGGCTACCCGGACATGCGCGTGCCGATCTCGTTCGCGCTCACCTACCCGGACCGCCGCGAGACGCCGGTCCCTCCCCTCGACCTCGCCTCAGGCCTCACGCTCGAGTTCTCGGCCCCGGACGCGGAGCGGTTCCCGCTCCTCGCGCTCGCGCGGGAAGCCGGGGAGCGGGGCGGAACGTACCCCTGCGCGTTCAACGCGGCGAACGAGATCGCCGTCGCGGCTTTCCTCGAGGGGCGGATCGGCTTCTCCGACATCGCCGCGATCGTCGAGGAGACGCTCGCAGCGCTCGATGGATCCCCTGCCCGCGACCTCGCCGAGCTCGTAGAGGCCGACGGCGAGGCGCGGCGCGTGGCCGCGAGGAGGCTCGCGCCGGCGTGAGCATCGCGCTCGCGATCCTCGGGCTTGGGCTCCTCGTGCTCGTCCACGAGGCGGGCCACTTCCTCGCCTCGCTCGCTGTTGGCCTCCGCCCGCGCCGCTTCTACGTCGGCTTCCCGCCGCCCCTCGTCCGCGTGCGCCGGACGGGGATCGAGTACGGGATCGGCGTCGTGCCTCTCGGTGGGTTCGTGACGATTCCAGGGATGCTGAAGCCGATCGGCCACGACGCCGAGCGGCGGCTGTCGGCGGCGGTGGCGGAGGCGCCCGCGCTCGCCGCGCCGGTGGAGCGGCTCGAGCGCGCGCTCGACGCCGAGGACGACGGAGGCGCTCGCGAGGCGCTCGACGAGCTCGAGTCGACCCTCCGCCGCGTCGCGCTCTCCGAGCGCGCGGCCGCTCGGGCGCAGAAGGGTCTCACCGAGCTCCGGGACGCGCTCGGCCCTGAGGCGTACTGGAAGGCGCCGACGTGGAAGCGCCTCGTCGCCATCGCCGCTGGACCGGCGGCGAACGTCCTGCTCGCCGTCTGCCTCTTCGCGATCCTCTTCATGACGGTCGCCGGCACCCCGACCTCGACGGTGGCCGCCGTCGCGCCGGAGGTTGCCCCCGGCGTTCCCTCCCCGGCGGAGCGGATCGGCCTACGTCCCGGCGACCGGATCGTCGCCATCGACGGATCGCCGGTAGCGGCGGACGAGATCGCGAGCACGATCGGCGCGTCCGAGGGCCGCCCGCTCACGCTGACGGTCGTCCGCGATGGCCGGGAGATCGTGCTCGGGCCGATCGCCGCCACTGAGGTCGATGGCCGCTACCGGATCGGGTTCTCGCTCCGTGGCGAGGGGCTTGGCCTCTTCGAGTCGCTCCGAGAGGGCGTCCGCCTCGCCGGGATCGTGAGCTGGGAGATCGTGAAGGCGATCGGGAGCCTCGCGACGGGGAGCGGGCGGGAGAACGTCGCGAGCCCGATCGGGATCACCCAGGCCTCCTCGGACGCGATCGAGCAGGGGGCCGACAGCTACCTGTGGGTGCTCGCGCTCATCTCGCTCTCGCTCGCGCTCCTCAACCTCCTCCCCCTCCTTCCCCTCGACGGCGGGCACATCCTCTTCACGCTCGTCGAGGGCGCCCGGGGGCGCTTCGTGCGCCGGGAGATCTACGAGCGCGTCTCCGTCATCGGCATCGCCGTCGTCGTGCTCCTGTTCCTGATCGGCATCACGAACGACATCGGCCGTCTCTCCTGAGGCCCCACAGCCCGGCCGCTACCCTCTCACCGTGCCCAGCGAGCTCCAGATCAGGGTCGGGAACGTCCCGATTGGCGGCGGAGCACCGGTCGTCGTCCAGTCGATGACGACGACGCGGACGCACGACGTCCGGGCAACGACAGCGCAGATCGCCGCCCTCGCCTCGGCCGGCTGCGAGGTCGTCCGGGTCGCCGTGCCGAAGACCGAGGACGCGGCCGCGCTGCCGCAGATCGTCCGTCTCTCGCCGATCCCGGTCATCGCCGACATCCACTTCAACGCCTCGCTCGCGCTGAAGGCGATCGACGCCGGGGTGGCGGCGGTTCGCATCAATCCCGGGAACATCGGCGGCCCAGACAAGGTCGCGCAGGTGGTCGCCGCCGCGAAGAGAGCGGGGATCCCCATGCGGATCGGCGCGAACTCGGGATCGCTCCCGAAGCACCTCGCCGCGCTCGCGCGCCGCGACCAGGCAGAGGCGCTCGTCGAGGCAGCGCTCGAGGAGGTCGAGCTCCTCGAGCGGCTCGGCTACCGGGACTTCAAGATCTCCGTCAAGGCGACGCACGTCCCGACGATGATCCGGGCGTACCGGATGCTCGCGGCGAAGGTGCCGTACCCGCTCCACCTCGGCGTGACCGAGGCTGGGACGGAGTTCTCGGGCGCGATCAAGAGCGCCATCGGGATCGGCTCCCTGCTCGCGGACGGCATCGGCGACACGCTCCGCGTCTCCCTCACCGCCGACCCCGTGAAGGAGGTCGAGGTCGCGTGGGAGATCCTCAAGGCCCTCGGGCTCCGCGAGCGGGGCCCCGTGATGATCGCCTGCCCGTCGTGCGGGCGGGACAACGTCGGCGTCGAGAAGCTCGCGCGCCTCGTCGAGGAGCGGCTACGCGGGTACACCGAGGCGTTCGAGGTCGCGGTCATGGGCTGCGCGGTGAACGGGCCCGGCGAGGCCGGAGACGCCGACTTCGGGATCGCCGGCGGGCGCGACGTCGGCTTCATCTACGCCCACGGGCGGGTGCTGAGGAAGGTTCCCTCTGACGTCCTCGTGGACGAGCTCTTCCGCGAGATCGACACGTGGATCGCGGGCGGGATGGTTCGTCCGAAGCGGCTGAGGATGGCGAAGCCGGCCGCGCTCGCGATGGCCGAGGCGAGCCTCATCCCCCTCGACGCCGGCTGACGCTCGGGACGGAGCCCCTCGCAGCGAGCTCCCGGAGCAGCCGGCGGAGGATGCGCGCGTCGTCTGACCCGTCGCGGTCGAGGCGTCCTCTCTGCCGACCGCGTCCGGGTAGCCTTCGCCCCCCATGGTCGTCCGCCAGTCGCGCCTCTTCATCCCGACGCTCCGCGAGGCTCCCGCGGACGCGGAGGCGGTCTCGCACAAGCTCCTCGTTCGCGGGGGCTACATCCGCCAGGTCTCGGCGGGGGTCTGGACGTACCTCCCGCTCGGGTGGCGGGTGCACCAGAAGGTGGTCGCGATCATCCGGGAGGAGATGGACGCGATCGGTGGCCAGGAGATGCTCATGCCCGTCCTCACCCCGGCGGAGCTCTGGGAGGCGACTGGGCGCATCGCCGTGCCGGAGGTCTTCCACCTCGAGGATCGGAGCGGTCGGAGGTTCATCCTGCCCATGACGCACGAGGAGACAGTCACCTTCCACGCCCGCGAGATCCAGAGCTACCGGCAGCTCCCGCAGATCCTCTACCACTTCTCCGTCAAGGACCGGGACGAGCCGAGGCCGCGCTCGGGGCTCCTGCGCGTGCGCGAGTTCATCATGAAGGACTCGTACTCCTTCGACCGCGACGAGGCAGGCCTCGAGGTCTCGTTCCGCAAGCACGAGGAGGCCTACCACCGCATCTTCGAGCGCTGTGGACTCCTCTTCCGGGCGGTGCAGGCCGAGTCCGGGATCATGGGCGGCAAGGAGTCGGTCGACTTCCTCGCGCCGGCGGGCGCGGGCGAGAACGTCCTCGTCACGTGCGAGCGCTGCGAGTACGCGGCCGACGCGGAGGTCGCGCGCGGCATCCCTCGGGCCCCGGAGCTTCCGGACCCGCTCGACGCCCCCGCGGAGGTGGCCACGCCGGGGGTGACGACGATCGAGGCCCTCGCGGACTTCCTCGGGATCGATGCCGCCGCGACCTCGAAGGCGATGCCGGTCGTCACCGGCGAGGGACGGCTCGTCCTCGCGCTCGTCCGCGGCGACGACCGGCTCTCGGAGTCGAAGCTCCTCAGCGTGCTCGGCGCCGACTTCCGAGCGGCGACGGAGGAGGAGATTCGAGCCACCTTCGGCGCCGGCGGCGGATCGCTGGGGCCGGTCGGCGTGCGCGTCGACGTGATCGCCGACGAGGCGCTCCGCGAGGGGCAGTACGTCGCGGGGGCGAACCGGGACGGCTGGCACCTGCGCGGGGTCGAGGCGGGACGCGACTACGAGCCGCGCTTCGCGGACATCCGCGAGCCCCGGGAGGGCGACGCCTGCTCGCGCTGTGGGGCTCCGCTGCGCTTCGAGATCGCGATCGAGGTCGGTCACATCTTCAAGTTCGGCTCCCGCTACTCGGAGCCGCTCCGCGCGACGTTCCTCGACGAGGACGGGGAGGAGAAGCCCCTCATCGGTGGGAGCTACGGGATCGGGCCCGGCCGTGTCCTCGCGGCAGCGGTCGAGCAGCGCCACGACGAGCGCGGAATCGTCTGGCCGCGGGCGATCGCTCCGTACGACGTCCACGTCCTCGCGCTCCACGGCGGTGCGGAGGCGGTGCTCGAGCGCGCCGAGCACGTCGCGGCGGCGCTCGGCGCGGAGGGCCTCGACGTCCTCCTCGACGACCGTGACGAGCGGCCGGGCGAGAAGTTCGCGGACGCCGATCTCATCGGCTGTCCAGGACGCGTCATCGTCGGGAGGAGGACGCTCGAGGACGGGCTCGTCGACGCGCGCTCCCGCGACGGCTCCTTCGAGCGCCGCATGGCGATCGAGGACGTGGTGAAATGGGCGACGGAGCTCTGATGGCAAGGCGGCGACGGTACTCGGAGGACGCGTTCGGCCCCACGGTCGAGCGGCTCATGGCGGAGACCGGGACGACGTACCGTGCGCTCGCCGAGCGGGCCGGGCTGTCGGCCGGCTACCTCAACCACCTCGTCCACGGCAACCGGCCCGTGCCCTCGAACGAGGTCATCGGCCGTATCGCGACGGCCCTCGGTGTCGAGCCCGAGCACTTCCGCGAGTACCGGATCCGCCTCATCACCGAGCGGCTCGAGCAGCTCCCCGAGCTCGTCGATCGCCTGTACAAGCGTCTCGCGTAGGTCGACCAGACCGGTCGTCTGGGCCCTCGAGGCGCGTCGCTCCGCGATCGCGGTTGGGCCTCCTCGGCGCGCCCGCCGCGGGGGAGGGCGCGCGCGAGACCCTGGCCGTGGCTCTCGGCCCCGGAAGTGGCTAAGGTGTGTCGCGCACGGGGCGTGGCGCAGCCTGGTTAGCGCGCTAGTCTGGGGGACTAGAGGTCCCCGGTTCAAATCCGGGCGCCCCGACTCGGAAAGCCCCCGCAGATCGGGGGCTTGTGTTGTCGGGGAGAGAACGAGCGCGAGCTCGTGGCCTCCTCGGGGGCGGCGACGTGCGTCGGGGAGGACCGGCCTTCCGACCTGGTGGGTCCGAGAGCGAGGCGCGATGGCGAGGTCGCGATTCTCGTCCGCCGGCGCCGGCTCCGACGGGGACGGCGGAGAGGAGCGCGCGGAGTCGCCCGCTGCGTGCAGGGAGCCCACCGGGCGGAGGGGCACGACGCACCCCGACCGAGCCGCGACTGTCGCGTCATGACGCGGCGGGAACGTGCGCGCCCGAGCCTCCGTGCACGTTCCCACCGGCAGCGTGGTTCGCTACGATCGCGAGCGGTACGCCAGCGTCGTCCAGAGGGGGTGGGACCCGTGACCCTGACGCTCAGGCTCTTCTTCGCGGTGATCGCGGCTGGCGCGGTCGCGCTCCTCATCTTCCTCGCGCTCGCGGGGTAGCGCGCCGCACCCTCCGAGCGAGCCTCCGGCCGCTAGGTGAAGGTGCCGGTCGCGAGGCTCGTGTCGGAGTGCTCCTCGGGTCCGCCGTCCTCCTCGACCGAGACGTCGACGGCCGCGAACGGTCCTCGGAGCGGAAGCGGGAACTCGAGCTCCACATCCTCCGTCGCCTCGGTGTGGAAGGTGCCGAGCGAGATCATCTCCTCGGATCCCTCGGGGAGGATCCAGACCTCGTAGTGGTGGCCCGCCGGAGATGGCGGCACGCGGCGGAGGATGAGCTCGAGACGCCCTCCCTCGCCGTCCGCAGCGTAGAGCGCGGCCTCGCCCGTGACCCCTGCCTCCGTCCGCGCCTCGAGCGTCGCGCGCGCGGTCGGCACCTCCCCCGCGTCGAGGAGCGTCATCGCTACCGCGACGAACACGACCGCCGCAGCCGCAGCGACCGCGCCCAAGCTCCAGCCAGGGATCCGCGCGCGCCGAGGGAGCGGAACGACGCTCGCCTCGGACCTCACCTGGGCGAGGATGCGGTCGCCGAGGCCAGGGGGAGGCGCCTCCCGTGGGAGCGCCGCCTCGAGCCGCGCGAAGACCTCGTGCTGCTCGTGCTCGACGTCGCGACCGCTCATGCTCGCTCCGGATGGAGGTCGACCTCCTCCACGAGGGCTCGCAGCCGCGCGAGCGCGAGCCTCATCCTCCCTTTGACGGTTCCGAGCGGGATCCCGATCACGTCCGCGATCTCCGTGTGGGTGAGCCCTTCGAAGTACGCGAGCGTGACGACCTCTCGCTGCTCGGCGGGAAGCTCCGCCATCGCCTCGGCGACGCGCTGGGCGAGGTCGGCACGCTCGGCCATGGTCGCAGGGCCCGGAGCCTCGTCCGTGAGGATCGCGTCGACGTCGACGCCCTCGACCTCCTCCGGACGCCGCTCCCGCGCGCGGAGGAGCTCGATCGCCTTGTTCCGGGCCACGACGAGGAGCCACGTGCTCACCTTCGCCCGTGCCGGGTCGTACGAGCGCGCGTTCCGCCAGAGCGCGACGAAGGCGTCTTGCGTGCACTCCTCAGCGAGGCTCGCGTCTCGGGTGTGTCGGAGCGCGAAGGCGTAGACGATGCGCCCGAGCCGCTCGTAGAGCGCGCGGAGGGCATCCGCGTCGCCGTCGGCCACGCGGCGCACGAGCGCCGCGTCGTCCGCCGGCCGATCGAGTCGGGGCTCCGCCGCCACCGGGAGATTGTGGCACGGCGGGAGCGCGGGGAGGCCCGTCGAGGCGAGCCTCCCCACGGTGGAGCCGTTACGCGTCGGCGAGGATGCTGATGCGGAACGCGGCGCCCTTTCCGCCCACCGATCCGAGCGCAGCCGCGCTGTACGCCCGGTTCGCCTCGGTGGTGACCCGGCCCCGGAAGACGACCGTGCGGGTTCCCGCGACTCGCACCTGAACCTGGTACGTGCCCGGGGCGAGCGTGAGGTACGGGGACGCCTGGGCGTACCGCAGCCCGGAGAGGACGCGCTTGCCGTCGACGAAGACGTCCACGCGCGGCGCGTCGGGCGAGA
>JAVQXS010000027.1:0-10617 GCA_033578065.1 Thermoleophilia bacterium | reverse complement strand
TTGAAGCTCTAGCTCTCGGCTCGATCCCACGGGTTCACGTGCGTTTCCCGGGATCCTTTTCCCGGGCCCCATTGAAGCCCGTACTCGCGGCAGTGCGCGGTGGCCGTCACCGCGTTTTCCGGGATCCTTTTTCCGCCCCCATCGGTGCCAGCACGCGGCGAGGAAGGGCTCCGTCACTCGCGGGACTTGCCGAGATGCTTCCCCCAGACCCGACTGGCTTTTCGCCTCGTAGTGAGCCAAGGCGGGACCCGCTGGAGGAGTTCCTCGCGAGTCCTCGCGAACGGCCTGTGTCGCCAGCTGAGGAATCAGGCGGCGAGGAGCTGCTCGAAGCGCTCCGGCTCCTCGAAGGGCCCGACGAGCGCGAGGTAGAGGCGCTTCCCGTCGAACAGGTCCTTCGCGACCCGCTGCACATCCTCGGCCGTCACCTCGTCGAGCGCGCGGAGCACCTCGTCTGGCTCCTCGATCTCGCCCTCGAGCACCTCCCGGCGGAGCCCGTACTGGATCGTCCCCTGCGGGCTCTCGAGCCGGAGCACGAAGCGGCCCTTCGCGTAGCCCCGCGCCTTCTCGAGCTCGTCCGGAGGCAGGGGCTCAGAGGCGATCTTCCGCAGCTCGGCGACGATCGTCTCGATCGCCTCCTCGATCCGCTCGACGTCGACGCCGGCGGCGGCGTAGACGGTGCCCGTATCCGTGAACGCCTCGTTCCCCACGTGGACGTAGTACCCGAGCCCGCGCCGCTCGCGCACCTCGGTGAAGAGCCGTGACGACATGCCGCCGCCGAGGACGACGGTGAGGACCTGGAGGGCGTAGCGGTCCGGGTGGCGGATCGGGTAGCCGCGGACGCCGAGGATGAGGTGGGCCTGCTCGGACGCCTTCGGGTGGAGGAGGACGGGCGAGCCGTCCTCGGGGATCCACGTGGGTTCGGGTGTCCCGGTGGGGACGGGCTCGAGGTCGCCGAAGAGCTCCTCGAGGCGCTCGAGCAGCCCCTCGCCGATGCGGCCGGCGACGCCGATCACCATCCGCTCAGGCCGGTACCAGGCGTCGAGGTAGGAGGTGAACGTCTCCCGCGTCGCCTGCTCGATCGTCTCGCGGGTGCCGAGGATGTCGCGGCCGAGGGGCTGGTCGTCGTAGAGGAGGCGGTCGTAGACCGAGGCGACGTAGCGCTGGGGGGTGTCGAGGTAGACGTTCATCTCCTCGAGGATGACGCCTTTCTCCCGCTCGATCTCCTCCGGGTCGAAGCGCGAGTTGCGGAGCATGTCGGCGAGGACGTCGAGGGCGACGTCGCGCGTCTCTGCGCCGCAGCGGACGTAGTAGCCCGTGAGCTCCTTGCCGGTGAAGGCGTTGAACTCCCCGCCGATGGCGTCGATCTCGGCCGCGATCGCGCGCGCCGTCGGGCGGCGCTCCGTGCCCTTGAAGAACATGTGCTCGGCGAAGTGGGCGATCCCGCTCGCCTGCGCCTCCTCGTAGCGGGAGCCGGCGGCGAGCATGACGAAGCAGGAGACCGAGCCGACGCGCGGGTTCGGCGCCGTCACGACGCGGATCCCGTTCCCGAGCCTCGTCTTCTCGAAGGTCGTCGCCACACGTGATCTCTCGAAGGTCGTCACCCGGCGCGATGGTATAGACACGCCTCGTGCCCGGCGAGCTCACGCGGCAGGCGATCGCCTCCCAGCCTGAGTGGCTGCGCGGCGTGCCCGGGCGGGTGGGCGGCCGGCGACTGCCCGAGGGAGCGCGCGTCCTCTTCACGGGCTGCGGCACCTCCTTCCACGCGGCGCTCGCCTGCGGGTCCGCCGGCGGGCAGGCGGCGCAGGCGCTCGACGTCGTGCTCGGCGAGGCGCCGGAGGCCGACGTCCTCGTCGCGGTGAGCCACGAGGGCGAGACGACGCTCACCCGGGAGGCGGTCGAGCGCTTCCGCGGCGAGACGTGGCTCATCACCGGCGCTCCCGAGAGCACGCTCGCGCGCCTCGTCGATCACGTCGTCGTCGCGACGCCAGAGGTCGAGCGGAGCTACTGCCACACCGCGAGCTACACGTGCGCGGTCGCGGCCGGGCGGCTGCTCCGCGGCGAGGACGTGAGCGGGCTTCCCGAGCTCGTCACGGCCGAGCTCGCTGCGCCAGCGCTCGGGGCCTCCGAGCACGAGCGCTTCCTCGTCGCCGGGGCGGGGCGCGACCTCGCGACCGCGCTCGAGGCGGCGCTCAAGCTCCGCGAGGGGGCGCACGTCGTCGCCGAGGCGCACCACACGGAGCAGCTCCACCACGGCCACCTCTCCGCGGTGGACGCCTCGGTGCGCTGCTTCGTCCTCGAGGGCGAGGGGAGGGCGGCCGAGCGGGCGGCGGACGCGATGCGCGCGCTCGCCGAGCTCGGCTGCGAGGCGACGCTCGTGCCGAGCGTGCACCCCGTCGTCGACATCGTCCGCTTCCAGCGCCTCGCGTGCGATCTCGCCGAGGCGCGGGGGGTCGATCCGGACCTCATCCGCTGGGACGAGGAGCCCTGGGATCGCGCGCGGAGGGCGTCCGGCTTCCTCGATCCCTGAGCGCCCTCCCGTCGCGTGGATGGGAGATGATCGGAGACCCCGACGAGAGGAGGTCGCGATGCCCCCGTTCGACATGAGCCTCGTCCAGTGCGGAGCGCGGCTTCGCCGCTCCCCCTACTACGAGGCGGAGCAGCGCTACGGGCCGAAGGGGTACACGGTCTACAACCACATGCTCTTCCCCATCCGCTTCGACGACCTCGAGGCGGAGTACTGGCACCTGCTCGAGCACGTGACGCTCTGGGACGTCGCGGTCGAGCGGTGCCTCGAGATCTCGGGCCCCGACGGCTTCGCCTTCACGCAGCTCCTCACGCCGCGGAACCTCAGCGAGTGCGCGGTCGGGCAGGCGAAGTACGTGCTCGTGTGCGCCCCGGATGGCGGCGTCCTCAACGACCCCGTGCTCACGCGCATGGACGAGAGCCGCTTCTGGCTCGCCCTCGCCTCGAGCGACGTCCTCCTCTACGCGAAGGGGCTCGCGGCGTACGCGGGGATGGACGTCGAGCTCCGCGAGCTCGACGTCGCGCCCCTCCAGATCCAGGGGCCCCGCTCGAAGGACGTCGTCCGCGACCTCTTCGGGGAGGGGGTCCTCGAGCTCCGCTACTACTTCTTCACCGAGGCGGAGGTGGACGGGATCCCCGTCGTCGTCACCCGCACGGGCTGGACGTCCGAGGTCGGCTACGAGGTCTACCTCCTCGACCCGAGCCGCGGCACCGAGCTCTGGGAGCGGATCATGGAGGCCGGCCGCCCGTACGAGATCCGCCCGACGGGCCCCTCGGACATCCGCCGCATCGAGGGCGGCATCCTCAACTGGGGCGCGGACATGACGTACGAGCACGACCCCTTCGAGCTCGGCCTCGAGCGGCTCGTCGACCTCGACGTACCGTGCGTCGCCCGGGAGGCGCTGCGGCGCAAGGCGGAGGAGGGCCCGCGCCGGCGCCTCGTCGGGGTCGAGCTCGACGGCGAGCGCTTCCCCTGGCTCAACTTCACGAAGTGGCCCGCGTTCGCCGGCGGCGAGCGGGTAGGGGAGGTGACCTCCGCCTGCTACTCCCCCCGGCTCGAGCGGAACATCGGCTACTGCTGGGTGCCGACCGAGCTCTCGGAGCTCGGCACCGAGCTCCGCGTGGAGAGCGAGTGGGGGCCGAGGACGGCGCGCGTCGTCCCCATGCCGTTCTGGGATCCGGAGAAGCGGATCCCGGTCGCGTGAGCAGCGCGCTCCCGTGGCTGCCCTCGGCCGGTCGAGGACGGGGCGCCGCCAGCGGGACGAGGTAGCGCTCCAGCAGATCTGGCAGGTGCCGGCGCCGGAGACGCTCGGTGAGGACCTCGCGCGGCTCCCCGGGAACCTCTCCGACATCGCTACGAGCTAGGTGCGTACCCTCCTCGACACGTCGATCCTCATCGGCGCCGAGTCCCCCGGAGACCTCGAGGGAGCGATCAGCGCCGCATCCCTCGCCGAGCTGCATCTCGGCCTCCTCGTCGCCCGCTCGGAGGAGGAGAGGGCTCGGCGGTCGCAGCGGCTGGGCGTCATCGAGGCGACCTTCGACCCCTGCCGATCGACGCCGCTGTGGCACGGGAGTGGGGCGGCTCGCCGCAGCCGTCGTCAGCCGCGGCGGTGAGCCACGCCGGCGGGCGCTCGACCGGCGAGACCTCAGACGAGGTCGGCGAGCGCCTCGAGCAGGCGGTCGACCTCCTCGGCCGTGTTGTAGTGGACGATGCCCGCGCGCACCGCGCCCTCGGGAAGGCTGAGGTGGCGCTTGATCTCGACCGCGTAGTAGCTCCCGTGCCAGACGGCGAGGTCGCGCTCGGCGAGCCGGGCGGCGACCTCGCCGGGGGAGCGGCCTGGGACGTTGAAGCAGAAGGTCGGGACGCGGCCCTCCATCGTCGGCAGCCCGTAGAGCTCGACCCGCTCCGGGAGGCCGGCGAGGAAGCGTTCCCCGAGCGCCCGCTCGTGCGCGCGGATCGCGTCCCAGCCGAGCGAGTCGAGGTAGTCGCAGGCGGCGACGAAGCCGGCGAGGAGCTCGTGCGGGAGCGTCCCCAGCTCGAAGCGGCGGCCGACGGGCTCGTCGGGCGCCGGGCGCACCTTGTACGGGCGCCAGGAGGCGAGGAGCTCGCGCCTGCCGAAGGCGAGCCCGAGGTGCGGCCCGAAGAACTTGTACGGCGAGCAGAGGAGGACGTCGACGTCCCAGGCGGCGACGTCGATCGGCCCGTGCGGCGCGTAGTGGACGGCGTCCGCCCAGGCCAGGGCGCCCACCGAGCGCGCCAGCTCGACGATCCGCGGAACGTCCGGGGCGGTGCCCACGGAGTTCGCGGCGACCGGGAAGGCGACGACGCGCGTCCGCTCGGAGAGGAGGCTCGCGAGGTGATCGGTGTCGAGCTCGAGCTCCTCGGTGACGCCGGCGATCCGGACGACGATCCCGAGGTCGTGCGCGAGCTCGAGCCAGGGGGAGACGTTCGCGTCGTGGTCGAGGGTCGTGACGATGACCTCGTCTCCCTCGCGGAGCGCTCGCCCGAGCGCCCGCGTGAGGAGGAAGTTGAGCGCGGTCATGCTCGGCCCGAAGGCGACCTCCTCGGGAGAGCAGCCGAGGAAGGAGGCGGCGCGCTCGTGCGCGCGCTCGACGAGCTCGACCGTGCGGCGCGAGGTCTCGTAGGGGGCGCCGACGTTCGCGTTCGCCTCGCGGAGGTACGTCGCGATCGCCTCGATGACCTCGTCGGGGCACTGCGTCCCCCCGGGGCCGTCGAAGAAGGCGAGGCGGCGCTCGAGGGCGGAGTAGCGGGCGCGGACGGCCGCGACGTCGAGGAGGGCGGCGCTCAGGGGAGGGCCTCGCCGTTGATCGTCCAGCGGTAGCGCGGCTTCGCGGCGAGCGAGTTGCCGACGAAGCAGCCAGCCTCGGCCTTCGCGACGAGGTCGGCGAGGCCATCGCGCGGGGGCGCGGGGTCGAGCTCGACCTCGAAGGAGGCGTCGATCTCGACGAACGCGTAGCGGCCGTCCTCCTCTCGCCTCGTCACGACGCCGTGGGCGGAGCCCGAGCCGACGCAGGTCGCTCCGGCGCGACGGGCGGCGTAGTCCATGCTCGCGAGCGTGCAGCGGACGAGCCCGGCGAGGACGAGGTGCTCGGGCGTCCATGCCTCCTCCCGCGGGAGGGCGCTGCCGCCGAGGGCGCTGCGAGCGACGCGGTCACGGTCGACCGTGACCTCGAACTCGAACACCCGGGGCCTCACCGTCGCTGCCACGGGCGCAGGCTACCGCCGCCGTCCGGTGGCTCGCCTAGGGTGCGGTCCGTGGAGGAGCGGCTCCGGACGCTCTCAGAGGACGAGTGCTACCTGCGCTGCTACGGGTGGCGGTGGGAGGGCGACTCCGTGCGGGTGCTCCCTCGGGTGGCGGCCTCCCGTGACGATCCCTCCGAGCGGGGCGAGCGGCTGCGCGCGCTCCTCGAGCTCCGGCTCGAGCTGCGGGAGCCTGAAGCAGCCTGAGCGAGTCCGCGGTCCCCGACGTCCTCGGGCCAGGCGTCCGCGTCGTCTTCTGCGGGATCAACCCGGGTCGTGCGAGCGCTGCCGCGGGAGCGCACTTCGCGAACCCGCGCAACGACTTCTGGCGGCTCCTCCAGGCTGCGGGCTTCACGCCGCGCCTGCTGGAGCCGCGCGAGCAGCAGGAGCTCCTCGCGTACGGGATCGGGCTCACGAACGCCGCCCGCCGCACGACGCGGGGCGCCGGGGAGCTGCGCGCGGCCGACTTCGCGGGCGCGCGCGAGCGCCTCGAGGAGATCGCGCGCCGCTACGCGCCGCGCGCGATCGCGTTCGTCGGCAAGGCCGCCTACCAGGGCGTCTTCCGCGAGCGCCCGGAGCACGGGCTCCAGGAGCGCCGTCTCGCGGGGGTGCCGCTCTTCGTCCTCCCCTCCACCTCGCCGGCGAACGCGGCCGTTCCCTGGGAGGAGCGGCTGCGCTGGTTCCGGGCGCTGCGAGACTTCGTGGGGTGAGGCCGAAGCGCCTGCGGAGCGCCGCCCGCGCGATCGTCCTCGACGACGAGGAGCGCATCCTCCTCGTCCGGCTCGGCGAGGGCGAGCGCGCCGTGTGGCTGACGACGGGCGGCGGGGTCGAGCCTGGCGAGTCCGACGAGGCTGCCCTTCGCCGCGAGCTGGCCGAGGAGGCGGGGCTCGAGCGCTTCGAGCTCGGGCCGCTCGTCTGGACGCGCACGGTGCGACAGCCGCTCGGAGGTGGGCGCTTCGACGGGCAGGTCGAGCGCTACTACCTCGTCCGAGCGGAGCCCTTCGAGCCCGCGCCGCGGCTGTCGCGCGAGGAGCTCGCCGCGGAGGGCGTGACGAGCGTCCGCTGGTGGACGCTCGGCGAGCTCGCGGCGCCGGGGACGCGCTTCGCGCCCCCGCGGCTGCCGGAGCTCCTGCGCGACCGTCTCCGGCACGGCCCGCCCGCGACCCCGATCGACGTCGACCGCTGAGCCCTCAGTCGCGCCAGCGGCTCGTGATCGGCGTCCTGCGGTCGCGGCCGAAGGCGCGAGGGCGGAGCTTCACGCCGGGCGGGGCCTGGCGGCGCTTGTACTCGGCCCGGTCGACGAGCGCGACCGCGCGCTCGACGACCTCGCGGTCGAACTCCTCGAGGAGCTCCTCCCGGGAGCGGTCGCGCTCGACGTACGCCTCGAGGACCGGGTCGAGGAGCTCGTAGGGGGGGATCGAGTCCTCGTCGCGCTGGTCGGGGCGCAGCTCGGCGCTCGGCGCCCGCTCGATCGTCGTCTGCGGGATGAGCTCACGACCTGCGCGCTCGTTGAGGTAGCGGGCGAGCCGGAAGACGTCCGTCTTGAAGACGTCCTTGAGGAGCGCGAAGCCCCCGACCATGTCCCCGTAGAGGGTCGCGTAGCCGACCGCGAGCTCGGACTTGTTCCCGGTCGAGACGACGAGCCAGCCGTACGTGTTCGAGAGCGCCATGAGCACGACGCCGCGCACGCGGGCCTGGAGGTTCTCGTCGGCGAGCCCGCGGAGTCCGCCCGTCGCCTCGGCGAGCTCGCGGCGGAAGCTCTCGACGACCGCCTCGATCGGGATCTCCCGGAAGTCGCAGCCGAGGGCCTCGGCCAGCCGACGCGCGTCGGCGCGCGTACCCTCCGAGCTGAAGCGCGAGGGCATGGACACGCAGTGGACGCGCTCCGGCCCGAGCGCGTCGACGCAGAGCGCGGCGGTGAGGGCGGAGTCGATCCCGCCCGAGATCCCCACCACGACCTCGCGGAAGCCGTTCTTCTCGACGTAGTCGCGCAGGCCGAGCGTGAGCGCGAGCCGCATCTGCTCGAGCTCCGGCTCGAACGGCGCCACGTGGGGGTGGCCGCTCAGCGGGCGACGGGCAGCGGCCGGGCGCCGCGGGAGCTCGACGACCTCGACCGCGGGCAGCGTCTCGCGCGAGCGCTCGAGCTCGCGCCTGCGAACGTCGCGGAGGCGACGGCCGATCGCGAGCTCGGGGGAGACGTCGACAAGGAGGAGGTGCTCCTCGAAGCCCGGCGCGCGGGCGAGCACCGTCCCCGCGTCGTCGAGGACGACCGAGTGGCCGTCGAAGACGAGCTCGTCCTGGCCGCCGACGAGGTTGCAGAAGGCGACGTACGCGCTCGTGTCGCGGGCTCGGGTGACGAGCATCTCCTCGCGCTCCTCCGCCTTGCCGACGTGGAAGGGCGAGGCGGACAGGTTGACGATGAGCTGGGCGCCGGCGAGCGCGAGGTCGGTCGCGGGGGGGCCGGGCTGCCAGACGTCCTCGCAGATCGTGACCCCGACGTACGCCTCCCCGAGGCGCAGGAGCACGAGCTCGCGGCCCTCGCCGAAGTAGCGGTGCTCGTCGAAGACGCCGTAGTTGGGGAGGAAGTGCTTGCGGTAGACGCCGCGCACGGCGCCGTCGGCGCAGACGGCGCAGGCGTTCGCGAGGTCGCGGTCGAGCCAGGGCGTCCCGACGAGGGCGACGACGTCCTCCGTCGCGCGCGCGATCTCCTCGACCGATGCGTGCGCGGCGCGGATGAAGGCGGGCCGCAGGAGGAGGTCCTCCGGCGGGTAGCCGGTGACGGCGAGCTCGGGGAAGACGACGAGGTCCGCCTCCGCCCTCCGGGCCTCGGCGAGCGCGCCGAGGATCTTCGCCCGGTTCCCGCCGAGGTCGCCGACGACGACGTCGAGCTGCGCGAGGGCGAGCCTCAAGGTTTTCGCCTCTGAGTCACAAACCTGAGTCTACCGGCGCCCCTCCCGGAGGTGGCGCGTAGGCTGCGGCGGTGCGGATCACCTTCGACCGGCGCTTCCGTGGCCCCCTCGACTCGGCGAACGGCGGCTACGCCTGCGGTCGTCTCGCCTCCCTCGTCGAGGCTCCCGAGGTGGAGGTGACGCTCCGGCTGCCCCCGCCGCTCGGGCGGCCGCTCGCGGTGCGACAGGAGGGGGAGCGGATCCTCCTCCTCGACGGCGAGGCGCTCGTCGCGGAGGCGAGGCCGGCTCCCGTGGAGGTGGCGCCGCCCGAGCCCGTCTCGCTTCTTGCGGCGCAGGAGGGCGAGGCGCGCCACGTGCGGGCGGGGAGCCCCGTCTTCCGCGAGTGCTTCGTGTGCGGGATCCGCGAGGCGCGAGACGGCCTCGCCATCCACGTCGGCCCGGTCCCCGGACGCGAGCCGCTCCACGCTGCCCCCTGGCCCGTGCGCGAGGTGTCCCGCGCCCTCGTCTGGGCCGCCATCGACTGCCCGGGCGCGTACGCGGTCGGCGCCGAGGGCCGGGGCGACGTCGTCCTCGGCCGGATGACCGCGCGCGTCGAGCGGCTTCCCGCGCTCGGCGAGCGCTGCGTCGTCTGCGCCTGGCCGCTCGGCGAGGAGGGCCGCAAGCTCTTCGCGGGGACGGCGCTCTTCGGCGAGCGCGGCGAGCTCCTCGCCCTCGCGCGTCAGGTCTGGATCCTGCCGCGTTCCACGCCGCGTTCCGACGGCGCGGCTCCGCTCACCGCGGAGTGAGCGCGACGAGGAGGCCCCCGTCGTCGTCGTAGGCGGGGAAGAAGTCCGCGACGACGGGCTTCACGAGGCCGGCCCGGGTCCGGATCGCGAGCTCCTGGCCGAGCTTCCGGACGCCCCACTCCCGGACGACCTCGATCGCCGAGTCGTCGGAGAGCGCGAGCGCCTCGGCGACGTCGCGCCCGAGGAGCTCGCTCTCCCGGTAGCCCGTGAGCTCGAAGACGCCCTGCCCGGTCGCGAGCACCCGGCGATCGCGGTCGCAGACGACGAAGCCCGTCTCCGGCGCCGGGAAGTAGTCCTCGAGCAGCTCGAAGAGGAAGCCGAAGCCGCACGCCCGGCACTGAACGGGTTGCGTCGAGAACCCCTCCCGGCCGTCGGTGTCGACCGAGCGGCGCTTGCAGCTGGGGCAGATGAAGAGCGGCACGCGTGCAGGGTAGGTCGCGCGACGTGGCTCGTGCCTCAGGAGGCGCGCCGGAGCCGGATCGCGTTCAGGTCGCGCTCGACGACCTCCTCCGCGCGGCGGATGAGATCCTCGACGTCGTCGTGCTCGGCGTGGAGGTAGCGGCCGGCGAGCGCGTCGGCGCGGCCGGAGGCGAGGACGCGGACGAGCCGCGGGGCGAGCTCCGGCGGCGTCCAGGGGGCGTCGTCGGCGAACCAGCCCTCCGTCATGCGGGTGCGCACGAGCCCAGGGCTGATGACGAAGACGGGGATGCGCCCGCGGAGCTCCTCGGCGAGGCATTCCCCGTAGCGCCAGACCGCTGCCTTGCTCGCTGGGTACGCGGTCGAGCGCGATCCGGGGAGGTATGCCGCTCCGCTCCCGGTGATGACGATCCGCCCGGAGCCGCGCGCGAGCATCCTCGGGAGGACCTCGCGGCAGGAGAGGTGGACGCCGAGGACGTTCACCTCGAACGTCCGCCACCAGGCGGCGACGTCGGCCTCCCACGTCGGCTCGCGCGGCCCGGCGACGCCTGCGTTCGCGACGAGGAGGTCGATCGGGCCGAGCTCGGCCTCCGTCCGCTCCACCCAGCCGCGGACGTCGTCGTGACGGGACACGTCCCCGGTGAGCGCGAGCCCCGAGACCTCCGCCGCGACCGCTTCCACCTCCCTCGCCGTGCGGCCGGTGACGGCGACGCGCATCCCC
>JAVQXS010000026.1:0-10721 GCA_033578065.1 Thermoleophilia bacterium | reverse complement strand
CGCGCACCTCGCAGCCGCGACGCGCGAGCTCGTCGACCGCGGGCTCCCGTACGGGGTCTGGCACCTCGCGGCGGCCGGAGACTGCACGTGGGCCGAGCTCGCGGAAGCGGTCTTCGAGGAGGCGGGGGTCGCCTGCCGGGTGCGGAGGATCGCGAGCGCGGAGCTCGGTCGACCGGCACAGAGGCCGGCCTACTCCGTGCTCCGCAGCGAGCGGCCCGAGGCCCCGGTTCTCCCGCACTGGCGCGCGGGGCTCCGCGCGTGCCTCGAGGAGCTGCGCGAGTAGCCTTCGAGCGATGAGGCTCCTCGTCACCGGCGGGGCGGGGTTCATCGGCGCGAACTTCGTCCACTACTGGCTCGAGCGCTACCCGACGGATCGCGTCGTCGTCTACGACCTCCTCACGTACGCCGGCAACCGGGCGAGCCTCGCCCCGGTCGAGGACCGGATCGTCTTCGTCCACGGTGACATCGGGGATCGCGAGCTCGCCGAGGCGACCCTCCGGCAGCACGGCATCGAGGTGATCGTCAACTTCGCGGCCGAGTCGCACAACAGCCTCGCCGTGCTCGACCCCAGTCGCTTCTTCCGGACGAACGTCCTCGGCACGCAGACGCTCCTCGAGGCGGCGCGGAGCGTCGGCGTCGAGCGCTTCCACCACGTCTCGACGTGCGAGGTCTACGGCGACCTCGCCCTCGACGCGGACGAGGTCTTCACCGAGGAGTCGCCCTACCGTCCCCGGACGCCGTACAACGCCTCGAAGGCCGCAGCAGACCACGCCGTTCGGGCGTACTTCGAGACGTACGGCCTCCCGGTGACGATCACGAACTGCTCGAACAACTACGGCCCGTACCAGTTCCCGGAGAAGGTGATCCCGCTCTTCACGACGAACGCGCTCGACGACGAGCCGCTTCCGCTCTACGCGTCCACCGAGCACCGTCGGGAGTGGCTCCACGTGCTCGACCACTGCGCCGCCATCGACCTCGTCCTCCGCGAGGGGAGCGTCGGCGAGACGTACAACGTCGGCTCCGGGGTCGAGGCGACGATCGAGGAGATCGCCGACCTCGTGCTCGAGCTCACGGGCAAGCCCACGTCGCTCAAGACGATCGTGCCCGACCGGCCGGGCCACGACCGCCGCTACCTCCTCGACTCGACGAAGATCCGGCGCGAGCTCGGCTGGGAGCCGGAGCACGGGTTCCGCGAGGGCCTCGCCGAGACGGTGCGCTGGTACGCGGAGCACCGCTCCTGGTGGGAGCCGCTCAAGGCGCGTGCGCCGGTCGAGGAGACGGCTTGGGGTGCCAGGTAGCCGCTCAAGGCCGGTCGCCTCCTGCCGAGAACATCCAGAGAACACAAAGGGTTAACGCCTCCCCGCTAGCCTGGATCGCCTCGTGCGCGCACTCGCCTCGCTGCTCATCGGCTCCGCCGTCGCGCTCGTGCTCGCGACGGTTGCCTCCCCTCAGCGGTCGGAGGATCAGGCGCTGCCGGGCGAGGCCGTCTTCGTCTTCGTCGGCCGCGGCTACGGGCACGGGGTCGGCATGAGCCAGTACGGGGCGTACGGGATGGCGAGCGAAGGGCGCACGTACGAGGAGATCCTCGCGCACTACTACCCGGGAACGACGCTCGCCACAGCGCCGCCCAGGGAGGTGCGGGTGCTCCTCGCCGAAGGTCGTCGGGCGGTCTCGATCTCGTCCTCGAGCGCGCTTCGCATCGCCGACGCGACAGGTGCGGAGACGAAGCTGCCTGCGGAGGCGCTCGTCGTGCGGAGCGACCTCCGACTCCCCGCCGGTGGCGGCGAGCCCCAGGCGCTCACGCCTCCGGTCGTCTTCCGCTCCGCGAAGAGGGCCCCGATCGCCGTCGACGGCACTGCCTACCGCGGTCGCATCGAGCTCACGCTCGAGCGAGGGCTGCTCCGGGTCGTGAACGTCGTGCCGCTCGAGGCGTACCTCGAGAGCGTCGTTCCCGCCGAGATGCCGTCCACCTGGCCTGTCGAGGCCCTGAAGGCGCAGGCGGTCGCAGCCCGCTCCTACGCGCTGGCGAGCCTCGCGCAGGGCAAGCCCTTCCACCTCTACGCGGACGTGCGGAGCCAGGTCTACCTCGGGGTGGCAGGCGAGAAGCCCGCGACGACGCGCGCCGTGCGGGCGACGTCGGGACAGGTGCTCCTCTACGGGGGACAGGTGGCGCGGACGCTCTACTTCTCGACCTCCGGAGGACGGACCGCGAGCGCGGCCGACGTGTACGGCACTCCCACGCCGTACCTCGTCTCCCGTCCGGATCCGTGGGATCGCGTCTCCCCATACCACCGCTGGGGCCCGATCATCGTTGGCGCACGCGAGCTCCAGACGAGGCTCGGACTCTCCGGGCGGGTGCTCGACCTCCGGGGGGTGTCGACCCCCTCGGGCAGGCTGCGGACGCTCATCGCCGAGACCACCGCAGGCTCCGTGACGCTCCCCTCCGCCCTCCTGCGCTCGAACCTCGAGCTACGCTCGACGTGGGTCACGATCGGCGTGCTCCGGCTCGACCGCCCGACCGCTCCCGTCACCTTTGGCTCGGTGCTCGAGCTCCGGGGCCTCGCACGGGGCGTCGCCTCGCCAGCGCTCGAGGCGTCGGAGGACGGCAGGACGTGGTCGGAGGTCGGTCGGGTCTCGATCGACGCGAGCGGTCTCGCGCGCGCGCCCGTGCGCCCGACGCGCTCGACGCGGTACCGGCTGCGCGGCGGAGGGACGACGTCGCCCGCGCTCCTCGTGCACGTCGCTCCTCGGGTCGAGCTTGGCCACGGGGCGGCGCCCGGAACGGTCGAGGGCTCGGTGAAGCCTCGAGCGGCGGCTGCGAAGGTCGTCATCGAGCGTCAGACGGCGAGCGGCTGGACACCGGTCGGGGAGGCAGCGCTCGCCGCGTCTGGCGCCTTCACGGCGCCCCTCCCGCTCAAACGAGGCGTGTACCGGGCACGGGTCGTGCCGAGCGGGGGCTACGTCGAGGCGGTGACGCCTCCGCTCGCGGTCGGGTCGTGAGGCGCGCGCGGATCGCGGCTCTGGCGGCGGTCGTCCCGCTCGTCCTCAGCGGGCCCGCCGACGGCGCGACGTACGTCGTGGGGCTGCGCGCCGGGGTGGATGCGGCACGCGCGGCGAAGGCGCTCGAGCGGGTCACGGGCTCCCCTGCCGAGCGCGTCGGACCGCTCCCCGCTCTCGTCGTGCGAGCTGACGCACCAGACCGCCTGCGCGCCCTCCCGGCTGTCCGCTACGTCGAGCGGCTTCGGGAGCGCCGGCTCGCCTACGTCCCCTCCGATCCCTTCGTCCCCCGGCAGTGGTACCTCACCCACAGCCGCTTCTACGAGCCATGGCTTGCGCTCCCCGTCCTCCCACCCGTGCGGGTGGCGGTCATCGACTCGGGCGTCGACGCGACGCATCCCGAGCTCGCGGGGAAGATCGTCGCCGCGCGGAGCTTCGTCGGGGGCTCGGCGAAGGTGGACGCGCTCGGGCACGGGACCTTCGTCGCGGGGCTCATCGCAGCCGGCGTGGACAACGGAGTCGGGATCGCCGGGCTCGCTCCGTCCGCGGAGCTCCTCGTCGCGAAGGTCGTCACGCGCTCGCGCTCGATCCCCGTCCGCGCCGAGGCGGAGGCGATCGCGTGGGCGGTGGACAACGGCGCGCGCGTCGTCAACATGAGCCTCGGCGGCGTCCGCGACCCGCTCGACCCCGAGCGCGACACGTTCTCGCAGCTCGAGGCGGATGCGGTCGCCTACGCCGTGTCGAGAGGCGCCGTCGTCGTGGCAGCCGTCGGGAACTCGCATCTACCCGGTCAAGCTCCCTGGCGGTACGCGAGCTACCCGGCCGCGCTCCCCCATGTCCTCGGCGTGAGCGCGATCGGGGAGAGCGGAGCGGTGCCGCGCTTCTCGAACCGCGATCCCGTCTTCAACGACATCGCCGCCCCGGGAGAGCGGATCCTCTCCCTCCTCCCCCGGCCGCTCACCGCACGCTTCCCTGCCTGCGTCGAGCAGGGGTACTCGAGCTGCGGCCCTGAGGAGTACCGCGAGACGCAGGGGACCTCGTTCGCGGCGCCCCAGGTGAGCGCCGCCGCCGCCGTCATCCGCGCGCTCCGGCCGAGGCTCGCTCCCGAGCAGGTGCGGGCGATCGTCACGCGGAGCGCCGTCGACCAGACGCCCGCGACGGGATGCGGGGGCTGCGCGCCCGGCCGCGACGCGCTCACGGGCTGGGGGCGCCTCGATGTCGCCGCGGCGATCGCGGCGCTCGTGCAGCCGCTCCCGCCTCGTGACCGGTTCGAGGCAAACGACGACGTCGGACCGAGAGCGCAGCGGATCCGGGGGGACGAGCGCCGTCTGTTCGCGAGCGTCGACTTCTGGGACGACCAGGACGACGTGTACGCGATCCACCTCGAGCGCGGCCAGGGCGTCTACGTCGGTCTCGCGGCCCCGGGCTCGAGCGCGACCCTGAGCCTTGCGCTCTGGCGACCGGGCACGCCGTCGATCCGTGGCGTCGGAGCGCCGTCGTTCCGGGCCGCGCTCTCGGCACGGGGCGGCCCCCGGCAGTACCTTGCCTACCGAGCGCGGGAGCGCGGGACGCACTTCGTCCACGTTCGGATCCCGCTCCCCGGCGCGACCGGCTACCGGCTCACGATCGTCAAGGGGCAGTGACGAGCGCCGCGCGGGGCCCGCCTACGCCTCGGGCTCGAGGAGCTCCTCGGCCGGCACGGGGCGCAGCACCCGCGCCGGGTTGCCGACGACGACGACGCGAGGCGGAACGTCCTTCGTCACAACTGCGCCTGCGCCGACGAACGCCTCCTCTCCGATCTCGACCCCCGGGCAGAGGATCGCACCTCCTCCAATGCGAGCGCCTCGTCGGATCGTCGGCCCGGCGACGAGCTCGTGCCGGCGCTCCGTACGTCCCATGAAGTCGTCGTTCGTCGTGACGACGCAGGGAGCGACGAAGACGTGCTCCTCGAGCGTCGAGTAGGCGGTGATGTACGCGTCGGCCTGAATCTTCGTCATCGCGCCGATGGTCGTGTCGTTCTCGACGAGCACCCCGCGCCCGAGGACGACGTCGTCGCCGATCGTCACCCGCTCGCGCACGCAGGACTGGTCGCCGAGGATCACCCGGGCCCCGATGCGCGAGCCGGCGAAGACGATCGCTCCGGTCGAGACGATCGTTCCGGGGCCGATCTCGGTGGGCGGGAGCGGCTCGCGCCGGGCCGTGGAGCGCGGCGAGAGCGATGGCTGCTTGCCGATGACCGCGTGCTCGAGCACCCTCACTCCCGCCCCGAGGATCGTCCCCGGATGGACGATCGCGGAGGGGTGGATCTCAGCTGCCACGGAGCGACTCGCTCAGGAGCTCGAGCGCCCGCACGACCCGAGCGCCGTCGGCGGCCACCTTGCGTCGATCCCCGTCTCCAGCGACGAGGCGGAGGAACGCTTGGCACTCGAGCTTCAAGGGCTCGTCGTTCGGGATGCGGGGGCTGAAGATGTCGCCCGTTCGCGTCTGCCACTCGCCGTAGCGGTCGGACGGCCGCCACGGCGCCTTCTCGTACACCGTCACCTTCCGCTCGAGCTCCATGTCGTCGAAGACGACCATCTTCTCGGTTCCCACCACCGTCAGCCGCCGCATCTTGTGCGGGTCGAGCCAGGAGAGGTGCATGTGGGCGATGCGCCCCGACGGGAAGCGGAGGTAGCAGAAGACGACGTCCTCGACCCCCTCGGTGAGGAAGTCACGTCCGACGGCGAGCGCGGTGTCGGGATCCTCGTCGAGGAAGTGGAGGATGACGGAGAGGTCGTGCACGCCGAGCGACCAGAGGGCGTTCTCGTTCGAGCGGATGATCCCGAGGTTCTGGCGGTTCCCGTACACGCAGAGGATGTCGCCGAGCTCGCCCGCGTCGATCATCTCCTTCACGCGTTGCACGCCCGGGTGGTAGAGGAGGAGGTGGCCGGGCATGAGGACGAGGCCGCGCTCCTCGGCGAGCGAGACGAGCTCGTCCATCTCGGAGGCGCGCATGGCCGGCGGCTTCTCGACGAGGACGTGCTTGTCGGCGAGGAGCGCGCGTCGGGCGAGCTCGAAGTGGGTCGGGACCGGGGTCGCGATGACGACGGCCTCGAGCGCGTCGTCAGCGAGGAGATCGTCGAAGGCGGTCGTGAAGCGCGCCTGCGGGTAGCGGGCGGCGTACGTCTCCCGCGCAGGATTCGTGTCGCAGAGCCACGCGAGCTCCGCGAGCTCGGCGAAGTTCCGCGCGAGGTTCGGGCCCCAGTGACCGAGGCCGACGACGGCCACCCGCCTCACAGCTTCCAGACCTTGTCCGAGCGCTTCCCGTTCGAGCCAGTGGCGTTCCGGAGGTCGACGATGAGCTGGGCTTCCTCGACGAGCCGGTCGTAGTCGATCGTCGAGTGGTCGGTGACGATGACGACGCAGTCGTACGCGGCGGGCTCGAGGGGCACGGACTCCATCGAGATCCCGTTCTCCTCGAATGCGGGCACGTGCGGGTCGTGGTAGGCGACCTCCGCGCCCGCGTTCCGCAGGAGGGCGATGAGCTTCAGCGCCGGGGACTCGCGCGTGTCGGCGATGTCCGGCTTGTACGCGACGCCGAGGATGAGGATTCGCGATCCCTTGAGCGAGCGCTGTCGGGAGTGGTTGAGCGCCTGGGAGACGAGCGAGCGGCAGAAGTACGGCATCGACTCGTTCACCTTGCCGGCGAGCTCGATGAACTCCGTGTAGAAGCCGTACTCGCGCGCCTTCCAGGTGAGGTAGAAGGGGTCGATCGGGATGCAGTGCCCACCGAGCCCGGGCCCCGGCTTGAAGGACATGAAGCCGAAGGGCTTCGTCGCCGCCGCTTCGACGACCTCCCAGACGTCGATGCCCATGCGGTCGCAGAGCTGCGCGAGCTCGTTCACGAGGGCGATGTTGACCGAGCGGAAGATGTTCTCGAGGAGCTTCGTGAGCTCGGCGGCCTCGGGCGAGGAGACGCGATGCACGCGCTCGACGGCGGAGCTGTAGAGGGCGGCTGCCGCCTCGGTGGAGGCCTCGTCGATCCCGCCGACGACCTTCGGCACGTTCCTCGTCGTCCAGTCCGTCCGTCCGGGGTCGACGCGCTCGGGCGAGAACGCGAGGTGGAAGTCGCGGCCGGCGACGAGACCGCTCCCTGCCTCGAGGATCGGGAGCACCTGCTCTCGCGTCGTCCCCGGGTACGTCGTCGATTCGAGCACGACGAGGTGTCCGGGACGGAGCCGCTTCGCGATCTCCTCGGTCGCCGCGACGAGGATCGAGAGATCGGGCTCGCGCTGGCGCGAGAGGGGGGTGGGGAGCGCGACGAGGATCGCGTCCGCCTCCCGCAGCGCGTCGTAGTCGGTCGTGGCCGCGATGAGGCCCTCGGCGACGAGTCGGCCGAGGACGTCGGAGGGGACGTCCTCGATGTAGCTCTCGCCGGCGGCGAGCTTCGCCACCCGCCCCGCGTCCACGTCCACGAGCACGACCGGCTTGCCCGCCTCGGCGAAGGCGCGCGCGAGCGGTAGGCCGACGTAGCCGGCGCCGACGATCGCGACCTCCCTCCTCATCGGCCGGGGATCGTAGCGAGGAGGACGTGCGCCACCCGCTCGGAGGCACGGCCGTCGCCGTAGAGGACGGGTGCCTGCTCCGGCATGCGCGCCCCGGCGACGGCAGCGGCGAGCGCGTCGGGGTCGTCGTCGACGAGGACGTTCGCTCCCACGAGGACGGTGTCCACCCACTCCGTCGTCTGCCGGAGCGTCACGCAGGGGACGCCGTACCAGTACGCCTCCTTCTGGAGCCCGCCAGAGTCGGTGACGACGACCCGGGCCTGGGAGACGAGCGAGGCGAGCTCGAGGTAGCCGAGCGGCTCCACGACCCGCACGTGCGGCGCGAGCGTGAGGCTCGCACGGACGAGCTGGGCGCGCGTGCGCGGGTGGGCGGGGAAGACGACGGGCTCCTCGATCCGGTTGAGGCCGTCCACGATCCGCCCCAGGCGTGGTGGGAAGACGTTCGCCTCGCGGTGGACAGTGGCGACGACGTAGGTTCGGGGCGAGAACGGGATCGGGATCCGCTCCCGAGCGACGGAAGCGAAGCGGCGGGCGGCGTCGGCCATGACGTCGCCGACGACGTGGATGCGGCCGAGGACGCCCTCCCGCTCGAGCGTCTCCCGCGAGCGGTGGTCGGGGCAGAAGAGGAGCCAGGAGAGGCGGTCGACCTCGATCCGCGCACGCTCCTCCGGCATCGAGAGGTCGCCGCTGCGAAGGCCGGCCTCGACGTGCGCGAGGGGGACGCGGGCATCGGCGGCTGCCCGTGCTCCCGCGAGCGTCGAGTGGGTGTCGCCGTAGACGAGGACGAGGTCGGGGGACTCAGCGCGGATGCGCTCGGCGATCGCCGGACGCATGACCTCGGGGTCGGCTGTGCGCAGCTCGAGCCGATGGCGAGGCTCCGGGAGGCCGAGCTCCTCGAAGAAGAGAGCGGAGAGCTCGCGGTCGTAGTGCTGGCCGGTGTGGACGAGGACCTCCTCGATTCCGACCGCTCGCAGCGCGGCGGACACCGGCGCCGACTTGATGAACTGCGGCCGGTTGCCGACGACGGTGACGATCTTCGGGCGCGTCGAGCGCTGAGGCGTGTCGCCGACGACGGTCACGGTCTCCATGGTCGCTTCCGCGCTACGCGTGGAGCGGGTCTCCGATCCCGGTGTCGAGGTGCTCCGCGAGGTCGACGTCGGGTCCCTCGCGAGCCTGCGCGGACTCGGAGCGTCGCGCCGCTGTCGCCACGGACTCACTCTAGACGTGCGCTCGGGCCGTGCGGCGTCGGCGGCCTGCCTCCTCGACCGGAGTGGACCCGGCGACCCACGCCTCAAGCGCTCGGGCCACACGCCTGGGCGCGCGTGGCTAGGGCCCGGACGGATCGAGCGCCTTCGCGATCGCCGCGCCGCACTCCTCGAGAGCGCGTGCGCCGTCCTCGAGGAGGCCTGCGAAGGCAACGAACCCGTGGAAGACGCCCTCGTAGCGACGCAGCGTGCAGGGGACTCCGAGCGAGGAGAGCCGCTGCGCGTACGCCTCGCCCTCGTCTCGGAGCACGTCCTCGGAGGCGGTGACGACGAGCGTCGGAGGCGAGTTCACGAGGAGGGCGTCCTCGGCGAGGAGCGGCGAGACGCGCGGATCCTCCGGGGAGCCGTCTTCGCCCGAGAGGTAGTGCCCGATGTACCACGCCATCGCGCTCGCGGTGAGCAGCGGCCCGTCGCCGAGCTCGCGGTAGGAGGCGGTCACGCAGCGCGCGTCGGTCACCGGGTAGACGAGGACCTGGAGGCGGAAGGGAACCTCCGACCGCTGCGTCGCGACCGCCGCGAGGTTCCCGCCCGCGGAGTCGCCGGCGATCGCGAGCCGCGCAGGATCGCAGCCGAGCACCGAGGCGTTCTCGGACGCCCAGCGGGCTGCTGCGAGCACGTCCTCGAGCGCGGCCGGGAACGGGTGCTCGGGAGCGAGCCGGTAGCCGACCGAGAGCACGGCGTGCCCGCTCGCCGTGGACAGGCGGCGAGCGACGTCGTCGTGGGTGTCGAGGCTCCCGACCACCCAGCCGCCGCCGTGGAGGTAGAGGCAGAGGCCGAGCTCCCCCTCTCGCGGGCGGTACAGGCGGCAGGGGACGCCGCCGCAGTCGAGGTCGCGGACGTCGGGAAGCTCGACCTGCGATGGCGTCGCCCACGCCTCGCGACGCGCCCGCGCCTCGGCGGGCGTGCTCTCCTCGAGCGGAGGATCGCGGAGCGCGTCGAGGCGCGCGAGGAGCGCCTGCGCCTGTGCGTGGAGCGCCATCGGCACGAGTCTCGCACGTGCGGGCGCGCTCAGCAGATGCGCGGGAGCGGGTCACCGAGGAGGAGGTCGACGATCCGGCTCCCGCCGAGCGCGGTGTCGAGGAGGACGAGCCCCTCGGGCTCGGGCTCGACGACCCCGATCTCGACCGCGTGAGACCCGAGCGGGTGGCCGCGGAGCGCGGCGAGGGCGTCCGGAGCCGCCTCCTCCGCGACGACCGCGACGAGCTTCCCCTCGTTCGCGACGTAGAGCGGGTCGATGCCGAGGATCTCGCACGCTGCGGCGACCGCCGGCGCCACCGGAAGCGCGTCCTCGCGCAGGCGCACGGCGAGGCAGGACTGGGCGGCGAGCTCGTTGAGGGCGGTCGCGAGCCCCCCTCGGGTCGGGTCGCGCATCCACCGCAGCCTGTCGCCGAGGGGGAGGAGCGTCGCGACGAGCTCGGCGAGGGGGGCGGTGTCGCTGCGGACATCGCCCGAGAGCTGCAGGTCGCCGCGCGCGATGAGCACCGCCATCCCATGGTCGGCGAGCGTGCCGGAGAGGAGCACGCGGTCGCCGGGTCGCACCCGATCGGGGCCGAGCACGAGGTCGTGCTCGAGCACGCCGACGCCGGCAGTCGTCACGTACATCCCGTCCGCCCGCCCGCGCTCGACGACCTTCGTGTCGCCGGCGGCGATGGCGACGCCGGCGCGTCGAGCCGCTCCGGCCATCGAGGCGACGAGCTCGCGCAGCGTCGCTTCGTCGAGCCCCTCCTCGAGCACGAAGCCCGCCGCGAGCCAGAGCGGCCGCGCGCCGGCGACCGCGAGGTCGTTCACCGTCCCGTTGACCGCGAGCTCCCCGATGTCGCCGCCCGGGAAGCGGAGCGGGCGAACGACGTAGCTGTCGGTCGTGAAGGCGAGGCGGCCGGGGAGCGGCGCGAGGACCGCGCTGTCGCCGAGCGGG
>JAVQXS010000025.1:0-10884 GCA_033578065.1 Thermoleophilia bacterium | reverse complement strand
ATTTTGGAAGACAGTGGCCTCGACCAAGCCGAACTCGCTCGCGCCCTCGCCGAGGGACACCGGCCCGGGGACTTCGTCGCTGTCGCGATCACGGCACCTCCGTGCGGCGGCTGCCGGCAGTGGCTGCTCGAGCTGCGCGTGGGGCGCGTCCTCTTCCGGGACGGCGACCGGGTGCTCGAGATGACGCCGGACGAGCTGCTGCCGGAGTCCTTCGGCGCCACGCGCCTCGACGCGACCTGGGGATGAGCCCTCGGCTTCTCGACGCACTCCCGTGCCCCACGCGCAGATCCCTCGTCGTTACGCTGAAGGCGGGTGGTGGGATGGGGTGCCCCACGAGGAGCGCGGCGTGAAGAGCGGCATCGTCGCCGTGGCCGGTCGCCCGAACGTCGGCAAGTCGACGCTCGTCAACGCCCTCTGCGGCGAGAAGGTCGCCATCACCTCGCAGGTCCCGAACACGACCCGGCGGCGGATCTTCGCGATCGCGAACGGTCCCGACTACCAGCTCGCGCTCGTCGATCTCCCAGGCTTCCAGCGGCCGATCGACCTCCTCACCCGACGCATGCAGGACACGGTGGACGTGGCCGTCGAGGATGTGGACGCGATCCTCCTCGTCCTCGATGCGCGCGGGCGCATCGGCGCCGGCGACCGCTTCGTCGCGCGCAGGGTGTTCGCGCTCGGCAAGCCCGTCGTCATCGCGCTCAACAAGGTCGACCGGCTGAAGCCGGCTCACATCGCCTCGCAGATGAAGGTCGCAGCCGCGCTCGGCGACTTCCATGCCCTCCACCCGGTGAGCGCCCTGACCCGCGAGGGCGTCGACGAGCTGCGCGCAGATCTCGTCGAGCTCCTCCCCGACGGCCCGGCGTACTTCCCGCGAGATCGAGCGACCGACCTCCCGCTGGAGGAGCGGGTCGCGGAGGTGATCCGCGAGAAGGCGCTCCAGCTCACGCGAGAGGAGGTTCCGCACGCGATCCTCGTCGAGGTGACCGAGATCGAGGGTCGTTCGCTGCGGGCGATCCTCTACGTCGAGACGGAGTCGCAGAAGGGGATCCTCGTCGGCAAGCGCGGCGCGATGATCCGCGAGATCGGGACGAGAGCGCGGCCCGAGGTCGAGGCGCTCCTCGGGCATCCGGTGTTCCTCGATCTCACCGTGAAGGTTCGTCCGAAGTGGCGCCGCGATCCGCGCGTGCTCGCTCGCTTGGGCCTCTGACTCGGCGGGCACCTTGCCGTCGAGCGTCTCAGGGCTACACTCGCCCGGTGACGACGACCCCTGCGCGCCCCGGCGTCTTCGAGCTTCCGGCGAGCTTGCGGCTCCCGAGGCTAGGTGCGGTCGACGCCGTCGGGCTCGAGGAGCGCGCGGCGACCCTCGCGAAGCGCTCGCTGAAGCGCGAGTCGAAGCTCCGGGCGCTCGATCTCGCCGTGCGGATGATCGACCTGACGACGCTCGAGGGCCAGGACACGCCTGGGAAGGTGACGGCGCTCTGCGCGAGGGCGATGCGGCCCGATCCCGCCGATCCGGATGTGCCGCCCGTCGCTGCCGTCTGCGTCTACCCGAGCCTCGTCGCCGTCGCCCGCTCCCGCCTCGCCGGCAGCTCCGTGAAGGTCGCCTCGGTCGCGACGGCCTTCCCCTCCGGGCAATCGCCCACCGACCTCAAGGTGGCGGAAGCGCGCGCGGTCGTCGAGCTCGGCGCCGACGAGGTGGACATGGTCATCGACCGCGGCGCCTTCCTCTCCGGGCGCTACGGGAAGGTCTTCGACGAGATCGTCGCCGTCCGGGAGACGTGCGGGGGCGCGTGTCTGAAGGTGATCCTCGAGACCGGTGAGCTCGGCACGTACGACAACGTCCGCCGCGCCGCCCTCCTCGCGATCGCTGCTGGCGCCGACTTCGTGAAGACCTCCACCGGGAAGATCAGCCCTGCCGCGACGCTCCCGGTGACCCTCTGCCTCATGGAGGCGGTGCGCGACGTCTACCTCGAGACCGGCCACGTCGTTGGGGTCAAGCCTGCGGGAGGCATCCGCGTCGCGAAGCAGGCGCTGCAGTACCTCGTGACGCTCCTCGAGACCCTCGGCCCCGAGTGGATGACGCCCGAGCGCTTCCGGCTCGGCGCCTCGGCGCTCCTCAACGACCTCCTCATGCAGATTCGCAAGGAGAAGGAAGGGCGCTACCAGTCCCCGGACTCCTTCCCCATCGACTGAGCGGGGCTGCGGTGCGCCGAGATCCCCCCTTCTCCCCCTGTACGAGCGACTGATGGCCGACCTCGACAGGCCCGCCTCGGCGAGCGTCGCTCCCTCCGAGTGGGAGTACGTGCCTGCTCCGGAGGCGCGTGACCTCGTCTCGATCCGGGAGCGGTACGGCCTCTTCATCGGTGGAGAGGAGGTCGAGCCCCGATCGGGCGAGTGGTTCACGTCGATCTCCCCTGCGACCGAGGAGGAGCTCTTCGAGGTCGCCCGCGCGGGGGCCGAGGATGTCGACCTCGCCGTGCGATCGGCCCGGATCGCGTTCGAGGAGCGCTGGTCTCCGCTGCCGCCGACGCAGCGCGCGAAGCTCCTCTTCCGTATCGCGCGCCTCATCCAGGAGCGCTCGCGTGAGCTCGCGGTCGCCGAGTCGCTCGACGGCGGCAAGCCGATCCGCGAGTCGCGTGACGTCGACGTCCCCCTCGCCGCGGCGCACTTCTTCTACTACGCGGGGTGGGCGGACAAGCTCGAGTACGCGTTCCCCGGTCGCTCGCCGCATCCGCTCGGGGTCGCTGCTCAGATCATCCCCTGGAACTTCCCGCTGCTCATGCTCGCGTGGAAGGTCGCCCCCGCGCTCGCGTGCGGGAACACGGTCGTGCTCAAGCCGGCGGAGACGACGCCGCTGACCGCGATGCTCTTCGCCGACATCTGTCGCCAGGCCGAGCTCCCTCCGGGCGTCGTCAACCTCGTGACCGGGGACGGGACGACCGGCGCTCACCTCGTGCGCCACGAGGGCATCGACAAGGTCGCGTTCACCGGCTCGACAGAGGTGGGCAAGCGCATCCAACGCGAGCTCGCTGGGCGCGAGGTGAAGCTCACGCTCGAGCTCGGCGGCAAGGCGGCGAACATCGTCTTCGAGGACGCGGCCCTCGACCAAGCGGTCGAGGGCATCGTCAACGGCATCTACTTCAACCAAGGCCACGTCTGCTGCGCCGGCTCGCGGCTCCTCGTGCAGGAGTCGATCGCCGAGCCGCTCCTCGGCAAGCTCAAGCGGCGGCTCGCGACGCTCCGGGTCGGCGATCCGCTCGACAAGAACACCGACGTCGGCGCGATCAACTCGCGCGCGCAGCTCGAGAAGATTCGCGAGCTCGTCGCGAGTGGGCTCGAGGAGGGCGCGGAGGTGTTCCAGCCCGAGTGTCGGCTCCCCGAGCGCGGCTTCTGGTTCCCTCCCACCCTCCTCACGAACGTCTCCCAGGGCGCGCGCGTCGTCCGGGAGGAGATCTTCGGGCCCGTTCTCAGCGTCCTCACCTTCCGGACGCCTGCGGAGGCGGTCGAGAAGGCGAACAACACGCGGTACGGGCTCTCCGCGGGGGTATGGACCGAGAAGGGGTCACGGATCCTGTGGATGGCGCAACGCCTGCAGGCCGGGGTCGTCTGGGCGAACACGTACAACCGCTTCGACCCGACCTCGCCGTTCGGTGGGTACAAGGAGTCCGGCTTCGGGCGCGAGGGCGGACGGCACGGGCTTGCCGCGTACCTGAGGCTCGACTCGTGAGCGGCTCCCGGCTCCTACGCGCACGGAGATCGCTCCGGCTCGAGGGCGAAGGCGCCGGCTCACGAACGGTCGCTCGGCGTCGAGGGGTCGTGGTGCCGCTCGGGCCGGGGAAGGGCGACGTCCCCTGCACGGGCTCGGAGTGGGGCAGGCGATGAGCCGGCTCCCCGTCCCGAAGACGTACAAGCTCTTCATCGGCGGCGCGTTCGCGCGCTCCGAGTCAGGACGGACGTACGAGGCCGAAGGACGGAACGTCGCCCGCGCGTCGCGGAAGGACGCCCGCGATGCCGTCCGATCCGCACGCGCCGCTCTCGACCGCTGGTGCGAGCTTCCCGCCGCGGGACGCGGACAGGTTCTCTACCGCCTCGCCGAGATGATGGAGTCGCGGATCGAGGATCTCGGTCGCGTCTGCTCGGGGCGGTCGGAGGTCGAGGAGGCGATCGACACCGTCGTCTGGTACGCGGGCTGGGCGGACAAGCTGCCGCAGGTGCTCGGTGGCGCGAACCCCGTTGCCGGGCCCTACTTCGACTTCACGATCCCGGAGCCGATGGGCGTCGTCGCGCTCCTCGCCCCTCGCGAGCCGGCGCTCGGCGGGCTCGTCGCCCGGCTCCTGCCTCCGCTCGTCGGCGGGAACGCGGTCGTCGCCGTCGCCTCAGAGGCGCACCCGCTCGCGGCCGTCGAGCTCGCGGAGGCGGTGGCGACGAGCGATGTTCCGCCCGGGGTCGTGAGCGTCCTCACCGGGCTCCAGCACGAGCTCGCCCCGTGGCTCGCCGGGCACAGGGACGTGAATGCGATCGACCTCACGGGCGCCGAGGGCGACGTGCCGGAGCTCGAGCGGCTCGCCGCCGAAAGCGTGAAGCGCGTCGTCCGCTCGACGCCGTCGGCGCGGGGCCTCTCGGAGGTCGAGGCCTTCCTCGAGCTGAAGACCGTCTGGCATCCGATCGGTCTCTAGGCGACGACCGCCTCGCCCGACGCTCTGCGCGGAACGCCCACGCGGCGCCCGTCCTCCCGCCATCAGCCGAGCGTCGCGTAGACCGCCTGGCGGAAGCGCGGCCCCTCTGGCTCCGTCGCGAGCACCCAGACGACGAGCGGGCGGGCGCCGACGTACGTGACGGAGATGTAGTCGGCGAGCATGCGGCCGGAGCGCGTGCTCGGCATCCAGTCGGGCCGCATCGTGCGCGCGGAGAGGCGCCGCGGGGCGCCGAGGGGGAGGCCGCCGCTGTCGAGCTCGACGAGCTCGACGTCGACGCCGCGGTCGGGCCGCACGACGTGGTAGGCGAGTGCCCTCCGCCCGGTTCGCGGGTGGATCCCGAGCGCGGGGAGCATGGCGTTCCGACCCCGGACGGCGGGAGCGAGCGGGGTCCACGCGCTCCCGTCGTCGGAGCTCGTGGTGACGATCGCGTTCCGTGCGCAGCCTCGGCTGAAGCGGCAGTCGTGCCAGGCGACGATGACCCGTCCGTCGGGCGCTACCTCGGCTGCTGGCAGCGGGAAGAACCGGAGTCCAGGAGCCGATCGCGCCTGCACCGCCGCGACGACGGGCTCCGAGAAGGTGGCGCCGCCGTCGCGGGAGGTGGACGCAGCGATGCTCCGCCCCCGCCAGAGGAAGACGACGACGAGGTCGCCGTTCGGGCGGACGACGGGGATCGCGCCCACTGCCTTCGTGACGGGCACCTCTCCCGTGACCGCCCAGCTCGCGCCCCCGTCTCTCGAGGAGAGGACGGCGAGGGAGCCGCCACGGAGCTCGTCGGTGGCGACGAGGTAGCAGGTTCCCCGGCGCGGGCTTGCGCTCCCGCCGTCGCAGGCGAGCCACTCCTTGTCGAAGGCGATGCCCTCGCGTGCGACCGCCTCGGCGGCGACGACAGGCTCGCTCCAGCGGAGGCCGTCGCGGGAGCGGCTGACCGTGAGGCGGGTTGTCTGCCCCTCGAGGGCGAGGGTGGCGACGAGCCACGTCCCGGTCACGGCGTCGTAGGCGACGACGGGGTCGCTGGCGCGCTCGTGGGGCCCGGGCGGCGAGCTCGCTCGGGTGAGCGACGGCAGGAACCCGCTCCGCCAGGTCCTGCCGCCGTCGAGGCTCGTCGCGAAGCCGATGCTCGTGGCGCCGCCGTCGTAGCGGCGGCCGACCTGGAAGGCGGCGACCGTCGTTCGCCCGACGGTGAGGGCGTCTGGCTCGACCTCGGTCTCGTGCTGCGCCTCGGGATCGTCGTAGGGATCGCGCGAGAGCCGTCGCCCGACGAGCTCGCAGTCGTCCTCGATCCGGTCGCCGAGGTCGGCGTTGACGACGTCCGCGCCTCGGCCGCAGCGCACGGCGTCCCGGGCCCCGTCGTACTGCGCCGCGAGCCGGTCGGCGCCACCGCCTCCGTCGAGCACGTCTCGCCCGGCGCCGCCGTCGAGGAGGTCGGCGCCGCCGAGCCCGAGCAGGCGGTCGGCGCCGCCGAGCCCGGAAAGCGTGTCGGCGACCGGCGTCCCCACGAGGCGGTCGGGCCCGTCCGTCCCGACGACGACGGCAGCCTCCCCGACTCCGGAGGCGAGGAGCGCGAGGAGCGCAGCGGCGACAGGTGATCGCACCCCCTCGAGAAGACGACGAGACCGCCCACTGGGTTGCGGCCGGGAGGCGAGGCGACGACGGCGAGTAGCATGGATCCGATGGCGAAGCTGAGCCAGGCGATCGCCGAGGGCGATGGGATCTCGATCCTCGTTGAGGTCGTCGACGCGATGTCGGCCTCGCGGGCGGAGGAGCAGGGAGCCGAGGGGCTCGTCGTCGCTGGCGAGAGCGTCGAGGTGCGAGAAGCGTCGAGCCTCCCGCTCCTCCATCGCGGCGGCGTCGCCGAGGCGCGACGCGCGGGGGCGGACGCGGTCGTCGTGCCGCCGGACCTCGCGATCTGGAGGGAGGGGAATGCGCTCGGGCTCGAGTGCGTCGTGCGGGTCTCGACGGCGGATCTCCTCGCGGAGGTGCTCGAGGAGATCGACCCCGAGATCCTCCTCCTCGCTGTCGAGGAAGGTTCCGAGGCCGAGCCGCTCGAGGCGCTCCTCGCGCTCCTCCACGACGTGCCCGCGGGCAAGCTCGCGATCGCAGAGCTCCGCGACGCGACGGCCGACGACGTGGCGGAGCTCGAGCGCGCCGGCGTCGATGCGGTGCTCGTCGCGGGCGGCGAGATCGCGGCGCTCGTCGGAGACGGGCACCCCCAGGTCTGACGAGGCGTCGGCCACCGCTCAGGCGACGACGCGCGCCGCCTCGATCCAGTCCGGCGGCACCCCCCGTCGCTCGCGTGTCGCGTCTGCAAGCGACACGTCGCCGATCCGATCGCCGCGGACGGCGGCCATCCGCCCCCATGACCCCTCGCACGCGAGCCGCACGGCGTGGAGCCCGAGCCGCGTCGCGAGGAACCGGTCTCGCGCCGTCGGCGTTCCCCCGCGCTGCACGTGCCCGAGCACCGTCACCCGCGTCTCGAAGCCCGTCCGGTCCTCGATCTCCCGGGCGACGACTTGACCGATGCCGCCGAGGCGCGGGAACCCGTAGCGATCGAGAGCTTGGACGACGGGCTCGTCCTGCTCGCCGCTCCGGCGCGTGAGCGGGTAGCCCTCGGCGACGACGACGATCGAGAAGTTCCGTCCCCGAGCGTGCCGCTCCTGGATGTGCTCGCACGCCTCCTCGATCGGCGTCGGCGCCTCGGGCAGGAGGATGACGTCCGCCCCTGCTGCGACGCCGCTCGCGGCGGCGATCCAGCCCGTGTGGCGCCCCATCACCTCGACGACCATGACCCGATCGTGCGACTCCGCCGTCGTGTGCAGGCGGTCGATGGCCGCGGTGCAGATGTGGACCGCGGTGTCGAAGCCGATCGTGAGGTCTGTGCCCGCGAGGTCGTTGTCGATCGTCTTCGGAACGCCGACGACCGGGTAGCCGCGCTCCTCGTGGAGGCGACGGGCGACCCCGAGCGTGCCCTCGCCTCCGATCACGACGACGGCCTCGAGCGCGAGCGCGCGCGTCGCCTGGAGGAGCTCTTCCACCGTCCCCTCCCGGAACGGGTCGTACCCCGTCGTGCCGAGGATCGTGCCCCCCCGGGGGAGGATCCCCGCTACGGAGTCTCGGTCGAGGCGCACCGTGCTCCGCTCGACGAGCCCTCTCCAGCCGCGGCGGATGCCGATGACCGCTCGGCCCCGAGCGAGACCACCCCGCACGACCGCCCTGATGGCCGCGTTGAGCCCGGGACAGTCGCCTCCGCCCGTGAGGATCCCGATGGCGGCGTCCACGGCAGGCCGCTCCCGCTCAGTAGAGGAACATCGGCTTGCCGAGGACGTGCCGCACCTTCGGCCGGTACTCGTCGACGTCGTAGAGCTCGTCGACGTCGACGCGCTTCACGCCCTCCCGCGTCGCGGAGAGTGGCACGGTCGTGTAGCTCCCGTTACGGAGGGCGACCATGCGCCCCGCCTCGCCCTCGAGCGCGAGGTCGGCGGCCATGACCGCGTAGTTCGTCGCCACCATGAGGTCGAGCGAGTCGGGGCTGCCCGAGCGCATGAGGTAGGCGAGCTGCTGGTAGATGACCTCGCCCGTGCGCTCCTTCAGGAGCTCCGCGAGGACCTGACCGATGCCGCCGAGCTTCCGGTGCCCGTACGCGTCCGCCTCGCCCGAGAGGACGAGCTCGCGGCCGTCGGCGGGGCGCGCGCCCTCGGAGACCGTGACCATCGCGTAGCGGGAAGGGTTCGCGCGCTTGTCCCCGAGGAGGAGCCCGGCCAAGCGGTCGGGGTCGAAGGGGACCTCCGAGATCACCGCCCGGTCGACGCCTGCGAGGTAGGCCGTGATGAGCGAGGTCTCCCCCGAGTAGCGGCCGAAGAGCTCGACGACGGCGATCCGCTCGTGGCTCCCGGCGCTCGTACGGAGGTCGTGGATGAAGCGGACGCCGCGGGTGACCGCGGTGGAGAAGCCGATGCAGTAGTCCGTGCCGTGGACGTCGTTGTCCATCGTCTTCGGGATCCCGAGCACGGGGACGGCTTCGTCGTGGAGGCGTAGCGCGTAGGAGAGCGTGTCGTCCCCGCCGATCGCGACGAGCACGTCGAGCCCGAGCTGCTCGATTGTCCGGAGCACGTGGCTCGTGAAGTCGAACGGCCCCTCGCCCGAGACGGCGGCTGCGAGGTGCGGCGGCACCTCGCGACGACGCACGTTCGCGGGGTTCGTGCGCGAGGTGTGGAGGATCGTCCCGCCGGTTCGATCGATCGTCCGCACCGTTGGCGGATCGAGCGGGAGGAGGCACTCGCGCTCCGAGGTCGGGTCTCCGGGAACGAGCTCGAGGAGCCCCGCCCAGCCCCGGCGGATTCCGAGCACCTCGTGGCCGGCACCGACGACGCGGAGGACGAGCGCCTTGAGGCAGGGGTTGAGCCCCGGCACGTCCCCGCCCCCGGTGAGCACGCCGACCTTCATGGCTCCAGCGTACTGACGGCTGGGTCCGTGGAGCGGTGGAGCGAGGGGCTGCGAATCCGGCGCTACGATCGCCGGAGGCCGGAGTGGCGGAACTGGCAGACGCGCACGACTCAAAATCGTGTGTCCCTCGGGGACGTGTGGGTTCGATTCCCACCTCCGGCATGCGGTGGAGCGCGGAGAAGGGGGCTCGCGGGGGAAACACGGTTTCCCCCGCGCTGAGAGCGCACGACTCAAAATCGTGTGTCCCTCGGGGACGTGTGGGTTCGATTCCCACCTCCGCCATCGCGGTGGAGCGGCGGAGGGAGGGCGCTCGAGCGAGGCGCGCGAGCTCCGAGGCGGTTGCGTTTCGGTGCGAAAGGTCGGATACTTGCGCACGGAGTCGGCCAGCGCGCCGAGATGGTACGGCAGGGAATCGATCCAACGGACGTGAGGAGGGACAGCTTGACCAGGAAGCGAATCGCCTCCGTCGCCCTCGGGATCCTCGTCGTGTCGCTCGCGGTGGTAGCGGCAGGATGCGGCGGCGGGGAAGGCGGCAAGACGCTGAAGATCGTGTCCGACCTTCCGCTGCAGGGCTCCGACCGCGTGCAGACGGAGCAGATGAACCGCGCGATCGAGTTCGTGCTCGAGCAGGCGGACTACAAGGCGGGCGACTACACGATCGAGTTCGAGGCCTTCGACGACTCGACGGCGGCCGCGGGCAAGTGGGACGAGGCGAAGTGCGCCGAGAACGCCCGCACGTACGTCGACGAAGGGGTCGCCGGGGTGATCGGGACGTACAACTCGGGCTGCGCGGCGATCATCATCCCCATCCTCAACGAGGTGCCGATCGCGATGATCAGCCCGGCGAACACGTACGTCGGCCTCACGACGTCGGGGCCCGGCACCGAGGAGGGCGAGCCCGACAAGTACTACCCGACGGGCGTCCGCAACTACGCGCGCGTCGTCGCCCACGACGGCTTCCAAGGGAAGGTCGGCGCGGCCTTCATGAAGGAGACCCTCGGCGTGACGAAGGTCTTCATCCTCGACGACAAGGAGCTCTACGGGAAGGGCGTCGCCGACTCCTTCGAGGCCGCGGCGCGCGAGATCGGACTCGAGGTCGTCGGCCACGAGGGCTGGGACAAGGACGCGCCGAACTACACCGCCCTCATGACGAAGATCAAGGCGAGCGGCGCCGACGGCATCTACATCGGCGGGGTCTCGACGAACAACGGTGGCCAGCTCATCAAGGACAAGGTCGCCGTGCTCGGGGACAACGAGCAGGTGAAGCTCCTCGTCTCCGACGGCTTCGTCCTCTCCTCGCTCTTCGACGAGGCAGGCGCGGAGAACGTCGAGGGCGCCTACGGGACGGCGCCGACGCAGCCGCCGGACAAGCTCACGGGCTCAGGCGCCGAGTTCATCGAGCAGTTCCAGGAGGCCGAGGGCGAGGGCGTCGCGATCGAGGTGTACACGATCTACGCGGCCGCGGCCGCGCAGGTGCTCCTCGACGCGATCGCGCGCTCCGATGGCACGCAGGCGGATATCGTCACGAAGCTCTTCGAGACGAACCTCGAGGACAGCGTGCTCGGCCCGATCTCGTTCGACGAGAACGGCGATCCGGCCGAAGGCGTCGAGTCGATCTACAAGGCGATCAACGGCGAGTGGGTCTGGCAGGAGGCGCGGGCCGCCTCGTAGCCGGCCAGAGGTCGCGAGAGGGCCGCCCACGGGCGGCCCTCAAGCAGGAGCCCGACGAATAATTAAAACTCCCCAC
>JAVQXS010000024.1:0-10978 GCA_033578065.1 Thermoleophilia bacterium | reverse complement strand
GTCGTCCCCATGGCCGTCTTCACGGACGACGGCTGGAAGGTTGCCGCCCGCGACGAGTTCCTGCGCCCAGAGACGACGATGGAGGCGCTCGCGGAGCTCCGCACTCCCTTCCGAGCCGGCGGCCGCGTCACGGCTGGGAACTCGGCTGGGCTCACGGACGGGGCGACGGCCGCGCTCCTCGCCTCTGAGGATGCGCTCTCCGAGCTCGGCCTCGAGCCGAAGATGCGGCTCGTCGCCTTCGCGTACGCAGGCGTCGAGCCGGAGCTCATGGGCCTCGGCCCCGTGCCCGCGACGCGGAGGGTGCTCGAGCGGGCAGGGATGACCATCGACGACGTCGACCTCTTCGAGGTGAACGAGCCGTTCGCCATCCAGGTGCTCACCTGGTGCGAGGGCGTGGGCGTCGCGCCCGACGACCCGAGGCTCAACCCCTACGGCGGCGCGATCGCCTGCGGGCACCCCCTCGCCGCGACCGGCATCCGCCTCATGGCCGAGCTCGCGCGCGCCTTCCGGGACGACCCTGGCGCACGCTACGGGCTGACGGCGCTCTGCATCGGGCTCGGCATGGGCGCGGCCATCCTCTGGGAGAACGTCCAGGGCGGCTCGGGTGGCTAGCCCGACGCGCTTCGCCCTCCAGCCGGTCGAGACGGCGATCGGGCCGGTCGCGCTCGTGACGATCGACAACGGCGAGGACTGGCAGAAGCCGACGACCTTCGGCGAGGCGGCGCTCCGCTCGCTCAACGGCGTGCTCGACGCGCTCGAGAGGGACGACTGGGCGGGGATGGTGCTCACGGGGAAGCCGTTCGTATTCGCAGCCGGAGCGGACATCGACGAGCTCGGCGGGATCACGGCCGAGCGCGCGCGCGAAGGGAGCGCGGCCGGTCATGCGCTCTTCGGGAGAATCCGCTCCCTGCCGTTCCCGACGCTCGCGGCGATCAACGGCGCAGCGCTCGGCGGAGGCGTGGAGATCGCCCTCCACTGCGACTTTCGCACGATCGCGTCCTCCGTCCGCCACTTCGCGTGCCCCGAGGTCTTCCTCGGACTCATCCCCGGCTGGGGCGGGACGCAGCTCATCCCCCGCCTCGTCGGAGCGGCGCTCGCGGTGCGGTTCATCGTCGAGAGTCCGCTCCGTCAGAACCGCATGCTGAGCGCGCAGGAGGCGTTCGAGCAGGGCTTCGTCGACGCGCTCCTCGACCCGGTCGAGTTCCTCGACGAGTCGCTCGCGTGGCTCGTGCGCGCGATCGAGGAGCGACGTCCCCCACGATCGGAGGCCGACCTCTCCGACGCCCCGGAGGTCGTCCGCAAGGCGCGGGCGCGCGTCGAGGGCCAGGTTCACGGCGCCGCCCCGGCCCCGTACCGCGCGCTCGACCTCATCGAAGGCGCCGCGAGGTGGAGCCTCGAGGAGGGCTACCGCGCGGAGGAGGACGCGCTCGCCGAGCTCCTGCCCGGCCCGCAGGCGCAGGCCTCGCTGTACGCGTTCGACCTCGTCGAGCGGCGAGCGAAACGCCGGGCCGGCATCCCGGACGCTGCGCCCCGCGAGGTCCGGAAGGCGGGGATCGTCGGCGCAGGGCTCATGGCGCGTCAGCTCGCGCTCCTCGTCCTCCGACGGCTCGAGGTGCCGGTCGTGCTGCGCGACCTCGAGCAGGCGCTCGTCGACGACGCGATCGCGTGGATCCGCTCCGAGCTCGACGAGCTCGTCCGCAAGGGCCGCCTCGGCGAGGGGAAGTCGCGCTTCCTCGCCTCGCTCGTCAGCGGGGGAACCGCGTGGGAGCCCTTCGCCGGCTGCGACCTCGTGCTCGAGGCGGTCGTCGAGGAGCTCGCGGTGAAGAAGGACGTCCTCGCGCGCGTCGAGCAGGTGGTCGCGCCCGAGTGCGTGCTCGCGACGAACACCTCCTCCCTCTCGGTGACCGCGATGGGCGCTGACCTCGAGCACCCCGAGCGCCTGCTCGGCATGCACTTCTTCAACCCGGTCGCCGTCCTCCCGCTCGTCGAGCTCGTCCGCACGGAGACGACCGACGACGTCGTCCTCGCCACCGCGGCGTGGGTCACCGAGCGACTCCGCAAGCGGGGCGTTCTCGTCCGGGACGCGCCGGGCTTCGTCGTCAACCGGCTCCTCGCCCGCCAAGGCGCCGTCGTCACGGACGCGCTCGACCACGGGAACACCGTCGAGGAGACGGATGAGGCAGTGCTCCGGCTGGGGCTGCCGATGGCTCCGTCGGTCCTCCTCCAGCTCGTCGGGCCCCGGGTCGCCAACCACGTCCGGCACACGCTCCACGCCGCGTGGCCCGATCGCTTCCCGCTCTCGCCCACGCTCGAGAGCCTCGCCAAGGGCGGTGGCCCCGTGGTCGTCGAGTACGCCCCCCGGACGGTGGACGAGATCCACGAGGCGGTGCTCGAGGCGCTCGCGGACGAGGCTGCGCACATCCTCCGTGACGGCGTCGTCCCATCGGCCGCCGACATCGACACGTGCATGCTCCTCGGAGCCGGCTTCCCGTTCTGGCTCGGAGGGATCACGAAGCACCTCGACCAGATAGGCGTCTCGCAGCGCGTCGTGGGCAGACCGCTCGCGGAGATCTCGGCGCGCGGGCAGTAGCGTCGTCTCGACCCCGCGTCTGCGATATGCTGCGCAGGTACCGCTCGCCGGCGAGACCGCGAGCGACAGAGACTTGCGGAAGGAGCGGCACGACTGCCGTGCCGCACACATGCACGAGACGACGACCATCCCGACCTCGACGTCGGACAGCCTCGAAGAGCTCATCGCCGCGGCGAGACGCGCAGAGGAGTGGTTCGGCGAGCCGTTCCTCCACGATGGCGAGGATCCGACAGTCGCCCTCGCACCGGGTACCGCACGCCGAGCCGCGCTCGACGACGCCGTCGCGGAGATGGACGCAGGGCTCGAGAGTCCCTCGGCACGCTGGAAGGTCCGCTACGGGCTCATGCTCGGCCTCGAGCGCGTCCTCAACGAGTCCCCGGTCCGGACTGCAGCCGGCACCGAGCTGCGCCGACACCAGGTCGACGCCCTGGCGGGGATGCTGACGGAGCTCATCGCGGCGACGCAGCGGCAGGCGGAGGAGAACGGGAACGGGCCGCTCAACGGCGAGACGCTCGAGGCGGAGACGGACGAGGCCGACGACGACTTCGACGCGGGGTTCGTCGAGGAGACGCTCGAGCCGGCGGTTGCCGCCTCCGACCCAGGGGCCGCGCGTCGCTACCGCTTCCGGCATCCCACCGCCTCGGGGAAGACGATCGCCGCCGCTGGCTTCGTCGAGGCGGCCCGGAGGCTCGGAGTCCTCATCCTCACTCATCGCCGGCTCCTCGTGGCGCAGTTCAAACGCGACCTCACCGCCGAGGGCTACGCCGATCGCTTCGCCGAGCCCGTGCTCGCGGGCACGCGCCCACGCCTCCCGAATCCGATCACGATCCAGACGTACGCGTGGTTCGCGCGCCACGGGCACGAGCTCGAGCGGACCGCCTACCACCTCGTCCTCTGCGACGAGGCGCACACGGCGCTCGGCGAGAAGACGAGCGCGGCGATCCGCGCCTTCCACGAGCCGCTCTACATCGGGATGACGGCGACGGAGCAGCTCATCGGGAAGCAGGTCTCCGACGTCTTCCCCGCCTCGGTCGACGACCTTCCGCTCCAAGACGCGGCGCGCCGGGGCCTCATCGCCCCCCTCCGCTGCCTGCGAGTCCCGCCCGCGGCGGCGATCAACTCCGTCCCGATCGTGGGCGGCGACTTCGAGGAGCGCGCCCTCGCCGCAGTCCTCGACCACCAAGCGCTCAACCAGGCTGCCGCCAGCCTCTACCGCGACCGCTTCGGCTCGACCCCGGGGATCGTCTACGCGGCGGGCGTCGACCACGCCTACCACCTCGCGCAGGAGTTCCGAGCCGCGGGGCTGAAAGCCGAGGCGGTCTCCGGCCGCACGCCTCCCGCTCGTCTCGCCGAGACGCTTGCCGCGTACGAGCGCGGCGAGATCAACGTCCTCATCAACGCGCAGCTCCTCGCCGAGGGGTGGAACTCGCCGCGCGCCACCGTGTGCATGCACCTCGCGCCGACCGCGTCGAGGCGCGTGTACCAGCAGCGCATCGGGCGCATCATGCGCCTCCACCCGCGCAAGGAGGCCGGCATCGTCGTCGACTTCGTGCCGAAGGCAGCGACGCACAACGAGCGAGTCGTCTCGCTCCACGCTCTCCTCGACGCCGACTTCTACCGGGAGGGAGCCCGGGTCACCCCGGCTCCGCGTCGTCGCCAGCAGCGACGTGCCCGCAGGAAGCTGTCCCCGGCACCGTGGCTCGTCCCCGTGACCCCGGACGTCGGACGGAGGCTCGCCGTCATCCAGCGCGAGTGGCAGCGCATCGACCCGAAGTACCTCGACGAGGACGAGCAGCGCTTCTGGGCCACCGTTGCCGGACGCCAGATCCGCTACGACCAGCGGGCGGAGTTCGCGAAGAAGTTCACGGAAGGGCGCGCGACGAAAGCGGCGCTCGAGCAGTTCCTCTCGACGTGCGCGGCAGAGAACCCGAACCGCCGGCTGCGGATGACCGCCCTCCTCGACCGCGTGGCGACGCCGGTCGAGCGGGCAGACTTCGATGATCTCGTCACCCTCGTCACGCAGGCGCCGACGTGGGAGAAGGATCGGGCCGCCGGGGTACGCGTGCTCCTGCGCGCGATCGGCGAGGGGAAGGCGCTCGCTCCCGAGCAGATCCTCGCCCGCTGGACGTGGCGGCTCGCGCGCGCGACGCGGAAGGTGCAGGATCGGCGGGTGTCGACCGAGTTCCCCGAGGCGAAGCGGCTCCTCGGCGCGGTCGCGAACTCCCGCGGACAACGTCACGAGGAGAACGTCCGCCGGCTCTGCGAGGTCGCGAGCGCGATGCCGCTCCCCGTCGGCGCCGCGCTCCTCGCCTCGGCGGACGGCTACACGCCCCGGGCGAATGCGATGCTCGAGCAGGCGCGGGAGGCCCTGGGGACGATCCAGGAGATCGCGAACGCCCTCGCCGACAACCTCCCCGCCCCAAAGCTCACCGCCCGCCGCTCGCGTCGTCGGCGCCGCAAGCGGAAGGGGCAGACGGAGCAGGTCGCGACCGACGGCGCCGTTGCGACCTCGGAGGTGACCTCCCAAGAGCCCGAGGGAGACGGCCGCGTCCCCGAGGACGCCCTCGCCGCCGACGGCCCGCCACGGCTCGCGGAAGCAGCGCTCGAGGGCACCCTGTCCGCTCCCGCTCCGGCTCTCCCTGCCACCACGGCACCGGCTGCGCGCGACTCGACCGCGCAGGAGCAGTCGCAGACGTAGGCCCCGCGCCTACGGACCTCGACCCGCGCTCCCCTCCCCGCCCGCCTCGCGCTCGCGGAGGAAGCGTGCGATCTCCGCTGCGATCGCGTCCCCCGACGGGAGACCCCCCGTCTCCTCCAGCCAGTCGAGCGAGTCTGCGCGGCGCTCGAGCTCCTCGACGTACGCGGCCGTCTCGGCGTCGCGCGCCACAGCCTCGGAGACCTGCGCGACGTACTCCGCCTCCGCCGCCGCGAGCTCGTCGACCGGGATGGGGATCCCGAGGACGGACGCGAGCCGCTCGACGAGCGCGCGCGCGGCCCGGGGGCTGGGAGCGAGGGAGACGTAGTGCGGCACAGCCGCCCACAGGCTCACCGACGGGATGCCCGCGCGCCGACAGGCGTCGAGCAGGACGCCGACGATCCCCGTCGGCCCCTCGTAGCGCGAGAGCTGGAGGCCGAGCTCCTCCACGAGCTGCGGGTCCGTGGCCGCGCCCGTCACCGGCGCGGGTCGCGTGTGCGGCACGTCCGCGATGAGCGCTCCAAGCGAGATGAAGAGCTCGACGCCGAGGTCGGAGGCGAGATCGGTGACGAGCTCGCTGAACGCCCGCCAGCGGTAGTTCGGCTCCACGCCCACGAGGAGCACGGCGTCGCGCGTCGCGGCGGGGATCCGCGCCTGGTAGAACGCGTTCTCCGGCCACTCGATCGTCCGCGTGCGCCCGTCCTCGAGCCGGACGTGCGGCCTCGACACCTGGAAGTCGATGAAGCCCTCGGGGTCAATGTCGGCGAACTTCCGCGCTCCCCAGAGCCGGACGAGGTACCCAGCGGCGAGCGTCGCCCCCTGCCCACCGTCGTTCCAGCCGCGGAAGGCCGCGACGAGGATCGGACGCTCGAGCCGCGGACGCTCGTGAATCCGCAGCTCAGGCGGCATGCGAGGAGCTTTCCGGGCGAAGGAGCGGCGCAGGAGGTCGCCAGAGCACGAAGACGAGGGCGAGGCTCCCGGCGAAGATGGCAGCGGCGAGAACGACGTGGACGAGCACGAGCCCCCACGGGAGCGCGCTGCGGTACTGCACCTCGCCGAGAATCGCCTGCAGGACCGTGACGGCGAGGAGCACGAGCCAGAGGCGGAAGACACCCGGCGCTCGAGCGCGGAGCCGCGAGAGGAGCCACCCGAGGATGAGAAGGCCGATCCCGAACGCGGCGGCAGCCCGTACGTGGACGTAGACGGTCTCGGTGATGGGGACGCCGAGCCGCTCGACGTCCGCGCTCGCTCCCGGATGGGGGCCGGACGCGGTCGCGACCGCTCCCGTGACGACGAGCGCGGCGCTCAGCGGCAGGCCGATCCAGGTCGCGAGGCGGCGCAGGCGGAGCGAGCCAACCGGATCGGCGCGCCCGGCGAGGTGGCTCCAGGCCTCGACGACGACGATGACCGCGAGCCCGAGGACGGCGAGCCCGAGGAGGAAGTGCGTCATGACGGCGAGCGGGTGGAGCTCGAGCGCGACGGTCACGCCGCCCATGGGGATCTGGGCGATCGCGACGAGGAAGGCGCCGAGCGCAGCCAGCCGTGCCCAGCGGGAGAGCCCGAGAACCCTCCTCGAGCCGACCCAGGTGACGAGCGCGAGGGTGATGCCGACGAGCGCGACGATTCGGTTGCCGAACTCGACCCAGGCGTGGAAGCCCGCTTCCGGGTACGGCTTGTCGCCGCAGCGGGGCCAGTTCTCGCAGCCGAGCCCCGATCCCGTCAGCCGCACGAAGGCGCCCGAGGCGACGACGACGCCGAGCGCGACGCAGGTCGTGATGGCGAGCGCGAGGAAGCGCTCCGGCGAGAGGGTGCGCGCACGGACAGCGACGGCCTCCACGCTGCGGAGTCTAGGGACCGCGCGGGAGGCGCGGCATCGATCTGCCTGAGCCCGACAGACCAGGGAGGAGAGCCGCCGCGCGCGACGAACAGAGCGGCGGAGGGTCACCTCCCTTCTCCTCTCCCCCGACGACAGCGGCCGCCCCTCGGCGGCCGCTGCTTCCAGGGCCGGAGCCGGCCGCGTGGGATACTCGCGCCGTGCGCTCGGCGCTCGTCACCGGAGGGTCGGCAGGGATCGGCCTCGCGCTCGCCCGCATGCTGAAGGAGGAGGGGTACTCGCTCACGCTCGTCGCCCGTCGTCCCGAGCCTCTCGAGGAGGCTGCGGCCGAGCTCGACGCCCTCGCCGTCGCCGCGAACCTCGCCGATCCCGACGAGTGCGTGCGCGCGGTTCGTGCCCACGCAGAGCGCTTCGAGAGCCTCGACGTCCTCGTGAACTCCGCCGGCCTCGGCATCGGGGGGAGCTTCGCGAGCCAGGACCCGAAGCGGATCGCCCTCCAGCTCGACGTGAACCTCCGTGCCACGCTCCTCGTGACGCGGGAAGCGCTCCCGCTCCTTCGCGCATCGCGGGGCTTCGTCTTCACCCTCGCCTCCATCGCGGGGACGATCCCCGCGCCCGGCCTCGCCGTCTACGGAGCGACGAAGGCGGCGCTCATCTCGTTCACGCGCTCCCTCAACCGAGAGGAGGCCGAGCACGGCGTGCGCGCGACCGCGATCTCCCCTGGCTTCGTCGCGACGCGGATGACGGAGTGGACCGGGATCCCACCCGAGGAGCAGATCCAGCCAGACGACCTCGCGGAGCTCGTGCGCGCGCTCCTCCGCTTGAGCCCGAGAGCGCTCGTCCCGCACGTCGTCGTCGAGCGCGTCGGCGAGGTCGTCTGAGGAGAGGGCGCGTGCGCGAGGAGTCGCCCCGAGGGCGACCCTCGTCACTCCACCCAGTCGATGCGAACAGGCCCCGGGAAGGCGCCGAGCTCCTCCCCGCGGCGGAGGAGCTCCGTCACCGCCATCCGACCCTCGTCGCCGTAGTCCTGCGTGAGCTCGTTCACGTACATGGACACGAACCGATCGGCGACCGCCGCGTCGATGCCGCGACCGAACTGGAGCGCGTACTCAAGCGCCTCCGCCCGGTGAGCGAGCGCGCACTGGATCGCCTCATGCAAGATCCGGGAGACGTCCCGGATCGCCTGCTCGCCGAGGTCGCGGCGGATCGCGGTCACGCCGAGAGGGAGGGGCAAGCCCGTCTCGAGGAGCCACCACTCGCCGAGGTCGAGGACCTTCACGAGCCCGTAGTGCTCGAACGTCAGCTGGCCCTCGTGGATGAGGAGCCCGGCCTCCGCGCGGCCCGCGGCGACCTCCTCGGGGATGCGGTCGAAGGGGAGCTCGCGGTGGCGGAAGGAGCCAAGGACGAGGCGGAGCGAGAGGAAGGCGGTCGTGAGGACGCCGGGCACGACGATCTCCGTCGCGACGAGCTCCTCGCGCGAGAGCGGTGCGCGCGCGACGACGATCGGCCCGTACCCTGAGCCGATGCTCGCGCCGTGCGGGAGGAGGGCGTAGTCCTCCTGCACGAAGGGGTAGGCGGCGAGGGAGAGCGCCGTCACCTCGAGCCGGGCGGCCCGCGCCCACTGGTTCAGCGTCTCGATGTCCGCGGGCACGGGCTCGAACTCGTAGCCCCGGGTGTCTACGAGGTCGGTCGTGAGCGCCCACGTCATGAACGCGTCATCGGGGTCTGGGCTGTGGCCGATGCGGATCCGCACGAAGCCCGGGACGGTAACAGCGTCCGGGCCGACGGGAGGTTAGAACCGACGGGACCTACGGCGCCCGCGGCGTGGGCGGCGCGCCCGCGAGCGCCGCTCGCGCGGACTCGAGCATGTCTCCCGAGATCGCCTCGATGATCTCCGGACGATCGAGGAGGCGGCGCTGCTGCTCGAGGGAGAGCCGGTTCTGCACGTACCGATCCCGGAGGATCTCGTCGAGCGAGCGCCCCCGGTCGTGCTCGCGGATGACGTAGCGGGCGACGTGCTCTTCGGCCGAGCTCCGCTGGAAGAGGAAGGAGAAGAGGTTCTTGAAAGCGGACACCCGAGACGATTGTATCCCGGGGTGATGCGTGTGAGCTCTCGGGAGGCCCGGTACGCGGAGCGGACGCTCGTCGGTCGCGACGAGCAGGGCGCCGAGGAGCGCATCGTCATCTGGATCGAGCGCCGCCCGGGTGCGCTCTGGGTGGTCGGACGCTCGGTGAACCCCCACCTGCGCCCCTCGGAGGAGCCCCGACCCGAGGACGTGATCTTCGAGGGCTACGAGCTCGAGGACGCGCTCGAGCATGCGAACGGCGCGCTCGAGGACGAGGTCGAGGTGCTCGAGGCGGACGGGCTCGACGCCGACGCGCGCCCATTCACCCGCAAGGAGATCCTCCCGCTCCTCGAGCGCTGGTTCTTCAACCGCTGACCGCGCTGGGGGAGGGCCGCGAAGGGCTCACGTGCCCCGCGGCCCGCCCGGCACCACCGTCCCCAGGCCCTGCTCCCGCGCGCGACGCAGCGCCTCGGCGCCGATGGCCACGTCCCAGGCAGCGATGCCGTTCGACTTGAAGAGGACGATGTCCTCGTCGGAGTGTCGGCCCACGACCTCCCCGGCCACCACCTCCTGGAGCTCGTGCACCTCGAGCCAGTCGAGCACCCCTGCGGCGACGGGCTCGACGAGGTCGCCCGACTCGAGCCTCGCCTGCTCGCGCGAGTCGCAGCAGACGAACGTCGCGCGCTCGAGCACGACGTTGTCGAGCTCGCGCGAGCTCACGACGTTCGCTCCCGCAGCGATGACGAGGGCGCCCGGCCGGAGCCACTCCCCCCGCAGGACGGGATCCCGGGAGGTCGTGATGGTGACGACCACGTCCTGCGACGCCGCGTCGCGGTGGCTCGCTCCCGCCTCCGCCCCCATCCGCTCGCAGAAGGCGGCGAGCCGCTCGGGCGTGCGGCAGTAGGCGACCACGTGCTCGATCGACGGGAGCGCCGCGCGGATGCACGCGACCTGCGTCTCGGCCTGGAAGCCGCAGCCGATGACGCCGAGCGTGCTCGCGCCTCGCCGAGCGAGGTACCGCGCCGCGACGCCGCTCGCTGCGCCGGTACGCAGTCGACCGAGCTGATCCGCCTCGATGACGCACGCGAGCGCCGGAGCCGACGTCTCGAAGAGGCAGACGACGAACGCCGCGCCGCTTCGTCCGGCCGCGTAGAGCTTCCCCCCAGCGAGGCCAAGCTCGCGGTCCGCGGCCGCCATGTCCGCGAGCGCGCCTCCCTCGAGGCGGAGGCGCCTGCGGGGAGCGTTCTCGACGCTGCCCGCCGCCATCCGTCGGAAGCACGCCTCGATCGCCTCCACCGCATCCGTGGGACTCAGGAGCGCCGAGACGTCGTCCTCGCTCAGGTAGAGCGGCACGGGCGGGAAGTGTAGGTTCGAGCCCGGAGATCGAGGCGGAGCTCCGGTCAGCCGATGGCCGCGAGTCCGAGCGACTCCGAAGGCTGAGGCGAGTGGCTCGCTAGACTTCGTCGCTCGGGCGCCCGTAGCTCAGGGGATAGAGCGCTGCCCTGCGGAGGCAGAGGTCGCATGTTCGAATCATGCCGGGCGCATCGCTGCCTGCCCGGCTGCTCCTTGCCACAGCTCCTTGCCACAGCCCGCGAACGGCGCCTACCGGAGGTTCGATGCCTGGGCCACGGGACGGCCTCCGAGATCGAGGGGCGCATCTCTCGGCACCTCGACGCGGACGTACGCGAGCGCCACGACCTTGTCCCCGTCCCGGACGGCGCTCGTGACCCGCCCCACGACCTTCCCGTCGTACGTGAGCTCCGCGTCGTACGCCGGAAGCTCGGTGCCATCGA
>JAVQXS010000023.1:0-10990 GCA_033578065.1 Thermoleophilia bacterium | reverse complement strand
GAGCCGCGATCGACCTCCTCACAGGCCGGGCAGGTCCTCGCTCTCGCGGCAGCGAGGGCCGATGGAGCTGGGCGAGGAGGCGGACGTGGCTCGCAGAGCGAATCCCTCACCCCGTCAGCATCCGCGATGCGACCCGCAGTCCCTCGTTCCGGAGCGTTTGTGCGATCGCCTGGCGATCGCGCGCCCTGTGCCGTGCCGCTCGGGGCACGACGAGACGCGTGCCATCAGAAGACGATGACCGGCGTGCCGATGTCGACGAAGCGGTAGATCCGCTCCGCCTCGCCCGCGGGAAGCCGCACGCAGCCGTGCGAGGCGGGGTACGGCGGGACGATCGGGTACTCGTGCGTCGCGATGCCGCCGCGGAAGTACGCAGCGTACGGCATCCAGACCTGGAAGGGGACCGACCACGACATCCGCTCCTTCCGGTAGACGCGGAACTCGCCTGCCGGGGTGCTGCCGCCTGCTCCCGTCGAGGTGTGCACCGCGCGAACGACCTCGGAGCCCTCCACCGCGAGCAGCACGCCCGGCCCGCGGTGGATCTCGAGCCGCCGTCCCCTGCCCCGGGACCGAGGCTGCGGCTGCGTCGCCTTGAAGAGCGCGACCTGCGTGCGGCCGGTGACCGTGCCGGTCTTCGCGAGGCCCTCCCAGCCCTGGAAGGCGAGGAGCGCCTGCGAGGTGCGGTAGTCGAGGGTGCCCGTGACGTCCGAGGGGTCGAGGAAGCCGATTGTCGCGAGCCGGAGCTGGACGCCTCGCACGCTGTACGGGTAGCCCTCCTCTCCCTCCTGGAGGCGCGGCATGCCCGGCCTGGAGCCGAGCCGGAGCGTCGTGACGAGCCGCCCCCCGATCGCGATCGCCGCGTGCGTCTGGGACGTCTCGAGCCAGGAGAGCGTCGCCCCGATCTGCGCCAGACGCCGCTCGAGCGTCGCGCCCGACGCGGGCCCGACGAGCGTCGCCGACACGCGCACGAGGAAGACGTCGCCCTCGACACGCACGAAGCGCGGCCGCAGACCAGGCGCCAGCGCCGTTCGCAGCCCGCGCCTCCTCTCCTCGATCGTCGGGCCTCTCGCGAGCTCGCGCAGCGCGTGCAGCGCGGGCTGCGCGCCGCGGGGGAGCTCGCGCCGGACGCGGACGAGCCGACCGTCGCGGACGAGCGCGACGTCGACGGTGCGCTCCGCCTGCGCCGCGAGGGACGCCGGCGGGCGTACGGCTGGGAGAGTCGCCTCCGCGCGCGGCGCGCCACCCGGTCGGAGGTCGACCGCGAGGGTTCCCGCCGCAGCGAGGACGAGGGTCACGAGCAGGGTGCGCATGGGACAGCCCTCCGTGCGTACGGGGTCGGAGACCGCTTTCCTCTCATCCGTCTCCTCTCATCGGTACACGATCACCGCCACTCGAGCGGTCGGGCTCGATCCTTCGCCGAGCAAGCTGGCTCAGCGCGAGCTCGCGCGCAGCTCGCCGGACTCCGGGTCGCAGCCGACCCTCGAGAACGAGGGGAGCCTGCGCACGCTCCCGGGAACGACGACGAGGGTCGGTCACGCGAGCGTCCGTCAGGCGCCCTCACGGCATCGGTCGCGACCCGGACGGTCACGGTCACAGGGTCCCAGCCTCGAGCCGCGCGAAGACGGCGGTCTCCTGCTCCTGTGCGCTCCTCGACTCCCGCAAGCGCGGTTGCGAGGCAGCGCATCTCCGTCTCGGACTCCCCGCGAAAGACCGGTGGGAGCGGTCGCGACGCGCGGAGGGCGTTCGCCTGGCAGTAGCCGAGCATGCGTAGCCAGGAGATCCCCCAGACGTCCTCGCGCCAGCCGAGCACCTGGCGGAACCTGCCGGACGAAGCCCTCGACCGAGGCGATCGAGGGTGCGCCCTCCGCCGTACGCCGCCTCAGTCGCTCGCGGACGTCGAGGGGGTGCAGGAGCCCGAGGTTGAGGGCGTGCGCGAGCAGCGAGTGCGCGAGGTACGAGTTGCCCTCGAGCATCGCGTCCTGGTGAGGACCGAAGCGGGGGAGCACCTCCTCGGCACCTCCTCGACGAAGCGGCGCAGACGCGCGAGCGCCGCGCGCCGGAGGTCGCTGAGGCTCCCGAGCCGCCGGCGCTGCCGGCGGTAGAGGTCCTCAAGCCGAAGGCGCCTGCGCCCTCCCGCCCAGCGAGCAGGGCTGCGCTCTCCACCATGACGATCCGAGCCTCGCCGGGCCGCTTCCCCTCCAGGCTCGAGACGCGACGGCTCGGCCGGTCGCCGAGAACCCTGATCGTCTCCATCGCTCAGGCGAGGAGCGCGATCGCGATCACCCCCCGGACGCTCCAGAGCGCCGTGCGGAACCAGTTCGTGCGGAGGAGCCGCCGGTGCGCGGCTTCGTCCCAGCCCTGCTCGAGAAGGCGGTGGCACGGCACCTGCACGAGCCACGTCGAGAGCCAGATCGCCACCACGAGGAGCATCCCGACTCCAGTGAGCGCGCCCGGCTCGGCGACGAGAAGCGAGAGTGCGCACGCAGCCTCCACGCTCATGAGTGGAGCGACCAGCCACGTCGTCCGCTTCGCGTGCGCTCGCTCGTACGCGGCGAACGCCGCGCGCGGCACAGCGGAGAAGAGCGGGTAGTGGACGATCTGCACGAACCACACGAGGCCGACGAGCATGAGCGTGGAGACGACCTGCGCGACGAGGAGGACGGTCACGCCAGGCCGGCGGGGTGACGAGGCGCCGTCGCGATCTCGGCCGGCAGCTCTGACGGCGGCGCCGGCTCGAGCTCGACGCGCGCGCGCGCGTCGAAGTACGCGTACGCCGTCACGAGGCCAACGAAGGGAAGGGCGGCGGCGTAGACGAGACCGGCGACTGCGTTCAGCCACGCGAGCGGCACGTCGGCGACGAAGATGAGCAGCGCGCCGAGGAGCGGTCCGGAGAGGAGCGCGATTGCCGCGCTGACGCCGACGAGCGAGCCCGTCCGGAACCAGCGGCCGCGGACGAGCTCCCCACTCCGGCGTAGCGCCAGCGCGCCTCCGAGGTTCTCCACGGCGACGACCGGCGCGAGGAGGCACCAGCGAATGGCCAAGAGGATCGCCAGCGGAACGAGGAGGGGGATGGCGGTGAGCGCGACCCACATGCCGACGAAGAGGAGGACCGCGCGGAGAAGCGGCCGGATGCGCCGCCAGATCGTCCGGTACGCCTCCGCCGCGGAGACCGAGCAGCCCGCGTCGATCTTCGCGAGCGCCGAGGTCGCCGCCGCCTGGACGAGCCCCAGCCCGAAGAGGGCGAGCGAGGCGCCGATCACGACTGCGAAGAAGGCAGACCCCCCGGCGCTCTCTCCGGTCGTCACGACCCCGATCGCTCCGAGCCCTTCGAGCGCAAGCCACTGGAGAGCCGTGATGAGAAGCGCGATCGGTATCACCAGCAGCCCGATGCCGAGGAAGACGCGAGGCCGACGCACGTAGATGCGCCCCGACGCCGCCAGGATCTGGCCCCACGAGCGCCGACGAGCGAGGCGGAGCGGCGCCGAGGGCGTCCAGGTGGCCTTGACCACGACGAGCGCGACGAACGCGGCAACGAGCCCGAGGGCGCTGACGACGAGCGACGGGCTGCGCAGCAGGAGGATGAGCGCGCGCGATCCGCGCGCGACGCCCTCGCAGAAGAGATCCGTCGCGCCCGTCCCGAGGATGCCGCCGGTCGGAACCGCGTAGCTCACGTCGCGCCAGCCTTCCGACCACGTGATGGGCCGCGTCCACTGGCTCTTCAGGTTCGGGCCAGTCGGGCCGTTGAAGAACGCGGGCTGGAGCTCGCCCCAGCGCCCCTCGAACGCGAGCCACGGGAACGCCGTCCGCGCCGCGTCCGGATCCGAGGGGATCGTCTTCACCACCGGTCGCAGCTCGCGGTGCGGGCCCCGGGTGTCGTCGCAGCCGACACCCGCCTCCGCCGAGCTTCCGAGGTAGAGGGCTTCCGTGAACTTGTTCGCGTGGGAGCCGGCCCCCGGGTAGACGACGGGATGCGTCTCGTTCACGATCGTCAGCTTCTCGTCGTCCCACGCCGACCGCTCGGCCCCCTCGTGCGACGAGTAGCCGATGACCGTCGGGTCCTGCCGCAGCGCCGTGGCGACGTCGGGGGCATCGAAGACGAGCTGGATCATCTCCCAGTCCCCCTCGTGGGTGTTGTTGAAGTCGTTGAAGGCGTAGAAGAGCCAGTACTGGAGCGCAAGCTTGTCGGGATGCCCGGCCTCGGTGACGACGCGCGCGTAGACGGTCGGCTTGCTGCCCGCCGCGACCCGCTTCGACCACCGCTCGTAGTCGCACCCCGCGTTCAGCGGGTCGCCGGGGAAGTCGAGGTGGTACTCGTAGCGGTTCCGCAGATCCGTCGCCTCAGGCCCGATCTCCACGAGGTCGGTGCGGCTCCAGGGGCCGCGGAGCGCGACCGTCGGCTCGTTCGCGAGCAGCACCTCGACGTCGAGCGGATCGTACGGCTCGCCGGGGCCACACTCTTCCTCCTGCTCGACGAGCCGCAGCACCGGTGCGTACCGCTCCGCGAGCGCCCGCTCGTCCTCGAGCGAAGCACCCGCCATGCTGGGGACAAGCAGCCCAAGGAGCCCGACGAGGGCGATGCACGCGGCGCGGCGCATCGAGGGCATTCTCGGGCTCGGGACGGACGAGCCCTACCTCGACCCGCTCGAGCGTCGGAACGGCGCGGCCTTGGCGCCGACCGGTGGGGAGAGACGAGGTACCGTCCGCCGTGCGACGGGAAGGAGGAGCTGAGCATGGCCGGGAGAACACGGACGCGAGAGGGCGACCACTCGACGAGCCTCACGGCAGAGGAGCGGGCAGCGCTTCGCGAGCGTGCCGGCGAGCTCAAGGATCCCGAGAAGGTTCGCGGCGAGGAGGCCGTGCGCGCGAAGATCGCCGAGCTCCCGGAGCCCGACCGCGCTCTCGCCGAGCGGATCCATGCGCTCGTCACCTCAACGGCGCCCGAGCTCGAGCCGAGGACGTGGTACGGGATGCCTGCGTACGCGAAGGACGGCAAGGTGGTCTGCTTCTTCCAGGCCGCCGCGAAGTTCAAGGCGCGCTACGCGACCTTCGGCTTCAACGATGCCGCTCGCCTCGACCGAGGGAGGATGTGGCCGGTCGCGTTCGCGCTGAGGGAGCTCGGCCCCGCGGAGGAGGCGAGGATCGTGGAGCTCGTGAAGCGCGCCGTGCGCTGAGGGGCGACTGCTTCGGACGAGGACGCGGCTACCGTCACCGCATGCCGACGCCCCTCGACACGTCGCTGACGGCCGTCGAGCGGCGCGTGGTCGAGCGGCTCGTCCCGATCCTCGAGGCGAGTCCGGGGAGGACCTGCGCTCCGTCTGGCTCTTCGGATTGCGGGCACGCGGAGAGGAGCCGACACCCGACTCGGATGTCGACCTCCTCGTCGTCCTCCGCGGCGCGACGCTCGACGACCACTTCCGGATCGGCAGGCTCCCCGACCGCGAAGCGGAGGCGGAGGGAGCCAACCCTGCGTTCTTCTCGATCCACGTGTACGACCCGGCCTGCATCGCCGAGCGGCGCGCGATTCGCTCGTTCTTCATGGAGGAAGTCGATCGCGACAAGGTCGTCCTCGCCGGGGAGCCGTGACGCACGCCGTGGAGGTCGACTGCCTGGGAGCCTCGCGCTGAGCCCGCGCTCGGAGGAGCTCCTCGCAGGGGCGCGCGACCGCCTCGGCACCACGCGCGCCGCGCTCGCCGCCGCGGGCTTCCCCTCGAATGCCGCCACCGCAGCCTCCCACGCGATGCTCTACGCCGTGCGTGCAGCCCTCAGCGAGGAGGAGCAGAACGCGAAGACGCACTCGGGAACGTGGGGGCTCTTCCAGGAGACGTTCGTCGCGACGGAGAGGTTCGATCCCGAGCTCTTCGCCGCAGCCCAGCGCACCCGCGATCTCCTCGAGGCAAGCGACTACGAGGCGGTGATGGTGCCGCACGCGGACGCCGAGCGCATCATCGAGGTCGCCGGGCGGTTCGTCTCGGCGGTCGTCGAGCTCACTGCGCGCTGATCGCCGGTCGGGCTACCGGCCGGTGCCCTGCTCGCCGAGCGAGAGCCGACGCCCGGACTCGAACCGGGGACCCCTTCATTACGAGTGAAGTGCTCTACCAGCTGAGCTACGTCGGCGAAGCGGAGGCAGTGTAGCGCTGCCCTGCCCGTCAGCCGTGAGCGGCGCCCGCCTCGGGGTGGGGGAAGGCACGACGGAGGCGAATGAAGAGCGCCTCGAACGCGAGCTCAGGGTTGAGGTTGTACTCCTCGAGCGCGCGCCACGCCTCTCGGACGATCTCCGCCGCCTCGGCCGGGCCGTCGCGGAGCTCGAGCGCCGCGTCTGCCTCGAGCTCGGCGAGACGGTCGGAGTGGAGCGCAGCGGAAGCGGCGCCGGCGCCGACAACGAGGAGATCGCGGTACCAGGCCTCGAGCGCCTCGAGCGCCGCGAGCTGCTCCTCCCGCTCCGCCCCCCGCTGCGCGCGGCGGACGCGCTGGTCGACGTCGCGCTCGGAGAGGTCGAGGCCCTCGAGCGCCGCGGCCTCCCGCTCCTTCGCCTCACGGCCACGCTCGACGGCGAAGGCGAGGAGCGTCGCGCAGGCCGCGCCCGGATCGAAGGCGGGGTCGCGGTACACGGCACGCGCGGTCGCGATGACGGTGTCCCGCTGCTTCGCCGCGGCGGCATCGAGGAGTCGACGCGCCCGATCGAGGCGCCCGCCCGCAGCCCGCGCGAGCGCGCGCACCTCGCTCTGCGGGCGCTCGGGCGCGTGGCCTGCGATCCAGCTCGCCACGGCCGCTTCCGAGAGGCGCCGGAAGGGCACGAGCTGGCAGCGGGAGACGATGGTTGGCGGAAGCGGGCCGAGGGAGGTCGCGACGAGGAGGAGCACGGCGTAGGGCGGCGGCTCCTCGAGGTCCTTCAGGAGCGCGTCGGCCGCCTCGGCGTTCATGCGGTCGGCGTCGAGAACGAGGTACACGCGCCGCGTGCCCTCGAAGGGCCGTAGATGGAGGTCATGTCGAAGGGCGCGAATGTCGTCGATCCGGATCATCTCCCCGAGCGGCTCGAGCACGTAGAGGTCGGGGTGCGTGCGCGCGAGGACGCGCCGCTCGTCTCCAAGGAGCTCCGCGGCGAGCGCGAGCGCGGCCGCCCGCTTCCCGACGCCGGGCGGACCATGGAAGAGGTAGGCGTGAGCGGGCCCGTCCGTGAGCGCGGCGGCGAGCAGGCGCTTCGCCTCGTGCTGCTCAGGGATTGAGGCGAAGCGATCCATACACCTCCTCTGCGAGCACCTCGATCGGAAGGGCGGCATCGAGGACGACGATCCGCTCCGGGAACCGCGCCGCGAGCTCCCGGTAGGCGGCATCCACGCGCCGTCGGAACTCGTCGCCCGCACGCTCGAGCCGGTCGTGCTCGCCGGTGAGCCGGGAGAGGACGGCCTCCGGGGATAGCTGCAAGAGGAAGGTCCGCTCCGGGAGCAGACCGTCCACCGCGGCGAGGTTGAGCTCGAGGACGCGGTCGAGCCCGAGCCCTCGTCCCGCACCCTGGTAGGCGGCGGAGGAGTCGAGGTAGCGGTCGCAGACGACCCACGCCCCACGCGCGAGCGCGGGACGGATCACCTCCTCGACGAGCTGCGCCCGAGAGGCAGCGTAGAGGAGCGCCTCCGCCCACGCCGCGATGGGCTCCCCGTACAGGAGGAGGTCGCGGATCCGCTCCCCGAGCTTCGTACCGCCAGGCTCGCGGGTGAGAACGACCTCGTGCCCGTCGTCCTCGAGCCGCGCGCGAAGGAGCTCCGCCTGCGTCGTCTTCCCCGAGCCGTCGAGGCCCTCGAAGGTCACGAACACAGCGGCATCCTAGGGGCATCGCGCCCGGCCCCGGCCAGTCGGGCGAGGCCGTGCTCGCCGACCCTGACGCGTGCGCGATACTGGCCGTTCCCGTACCGGACGATGACATGACGAGGCACGCAGCCGAGAGAGGAGAGCAGATGCCAGCGAGCCCGCGCGCGACAGACGCGACGCGTCGTCGGATCGAGGCGATCGCGACGACGCTCCCCTTCCACGACGAGCAGGACTTCGAGGACGCCACGCGCGGCTTCCTCGGCCGCTCGGAGGAACGGAAGATCCTCGGCTCCGACGGGCGGGTCGTCTGGGATCTCGACGCGTACGCGTTCCTCCGCGAGAGCGAGGCGCCCGACACCGTGCACCCGAGCCTGTGGCGACAGGGCCGCCTCCTCATCGAGGACGGTCTCTTCGAGGTGGCTCCAGGCATCTACCAGCTGCGCGGCTTCGACCTCTCGATCATGACGGTGCTCGAGGGCGAGACCGGCGTCATCGTCGTCGACCCCCTCATCAGCCGGGAGACGGCGACGGCCGCGTTCGCGCTCTACCGCGCCCATCGCGGCGACAGACCGGTGCGGGCGGTGCTCTACACGCACTCGCACGTCGACCACTTCGGGGGCGTCAAGGGGATCGTCTCCGAGGAAACAGTCGCGGCCGGCGAGGTCGAGGTGATCGCCCCCGAGGGGTTCCTCCACCACGCCGTCGCCGAGAACGTGTTCGCAGGCGTGGCCATGACCCGACGGGCGGGCTACATGTACGGCGCCCTCCTCGAGCGAGGGCCGGCGGGCCAGGTCGGCTCGGGCCTCGGCCAGACGACCTCGACCGGCGAGATCTCGCTCATCCCACCAACGAGGGAGATCACCCGCACGGGCGAGACGCTGACGATCGACGGCGTCGAGCTCGTCTTCCAGCTCACGCCCGGCACCGAGGCGCCGGCGGAGATGAACTTCTACCTCCCGCAGCAGCGGGCGCTCTGCATCGCCGAGAACGCGTCGCACACGATGCACAACATCCTCACCCCACGGGGCGCCCTCGTCCGTGACGCCCATGTCTGGGCGCACTACCTGACCGAGACGATCGGGCTCTGGGGCGACGAGCTCGAGGTCGTGTTCGGCTCCCACCACTGGCCGACGTGGGGGCGCGAGCGCGCCGTCGAGTACCTCGCGCTCCAGCGCGATCTCTACCTCTACCTCCACGACCAGACCCTGCGACTGCTCAACCAGGGCTACACGGGCGCCGAGATCGCCGAGACGCTCGAGCTGCCCCCGGCGCTCGAGCGAGCCTGGCACGCCCGCGGCTACTACGGATCGGTGAGCCACAACGTGAAGGCGATCTACCAGCGCTACATGGGCTGGTACGACGGCAACCCCGCCAACCTCTGGCCGCACCCGCCCGAGGCCGCAGCGACGCGCTACGTGGCGGCGATGGGAGGACGCGACCGAGCCCTCGCCGTCGCCCGGCAGGCCTGGGAGGAGGGGGACTACCGCTGGTGCGCGGAGGTCGGAAAGCACCTCGTCTTCGCCGATCCGGACGACCACGAGGCCCGCGGCGTCCTCGCGGACGCGCTCGAGCAGCTCGCCTACGGGGCGGAGAACGGCACGTGGCGCAACATCTACCTCGCCGGCGCCCACGAGCTGCGCCACGGCGTGTTCGGGACGCCGGTCGCGGTCTCGCCCGACCTCCTTCGCGCCCTCACGGTCCCCCAGGTGCTCGACGGCCTCGGGATCCGGATCGACGGCCCGCGAGCGTGGGACGAGCACCTGCGATTCGCCTGGGTCGTGACCGACGAGGGGACGACGCACGCCGTCGAGCTCCGCAACGGCGCGCTCAACCACCGGGTGGTGGAGAGGGCGCCGGCTGGCGTCACGACGTTCACCTCGACCCGTCTCGCGCTCATCGGCCTCGTCACGGGCGAGCTCGACCTCGAGCGAGCGCTCGCAGACGGGACGCTGGCGGTCGAGGGCGACCCGTCCGTGCTCTCGCGACTCGTCGGGCTGCTCGCCCCGGTCGATCCGAGCTTCGCCATCGTCACCCCGTGAGCGACGCTGCGACGGAGCTCGCTCCTGAGGCGCCCACCGGGAGCGCGCCCGGGCTCGGCCCGTAGGATCCTGACGTGCGCGTCGTCGTCACTGGAGGCGCTGGCTTCATCGGCTCGCACGTCGTCGACGCGCTCCTCGCGCGCGGCGACGAGGTGTGGGTCGTCGACTCGCTCGTCACGGGCAAGCGCGAGAACGTCTCCGCCGGCGCCCAGCTCGAGGTGCGAGACGTCCGCGACCCGCTCGACGACGTCTTCGCCGAGATCCGCCCCGAAGCCGTCTTCCACCTCGCCGCGCAGGCCGACGTCCGCGTCTCGGTCGAACGACCGGTCGACGACGCGGACGTGAACGTCCTCGGCACGGTGCGGGTGCTCGAGGCTGCCCGTGCCCACGGCGCGCAGGTCATCTTCGCCTCCACGGGTGGCGCCATCTACGGCGAGTGCGAAGGGCCCGCGACCGAGTCCTCGCCCCTCGCTCCCATCTCGCCCTACGGCGCAGCGAAGCTCGCAGCCGAGGAGTACCTGCGGACGTACAACCGTCTGTACGGGACGTGCCACGTCTCGCTTCGCTACGGGAACGTCTACGGACCGCGTCAGGATCCGCACGGCGAGGCCGGCGTGGTCGCGATCTTCCTCGGCGCCCTCGCGCGGGGGGAGGCGCCACGGATCTTCGGTGACGGGCTCCAGACGCGCGACTACGTCTACGTCGGGGACGTCGCCCGCGCGACCCTCGGGGCGCTCGGCCTGGAGGGCGGCGTCTTCAACGTCGGCACGGGGAGGGAGACCTCGGTGCGAGAGCTCTACGAGCTCTGCCGACGGACGGCCGGCTCGTCGCTCGAGGCACGGGCTGCGCCCGCGCGGCTCGGTGAACTCCAGCGCAGCGTCCTCGATCCCACCCTCGCCGCCGAGGTGCTGAGCTTCCGCGCCATGGTCGAGCTCGAGGATGGCCTCCGGGCGACCTGGGAGTCGCTCAGGGAGGAGTAGCGAACCGGCGGGCGAACTCCCCGCCCGTGGAGCACTCCCTCCTCGCCGCCGATGCCGCGATCAGGCCCTGGCGCACCGCAGCCTACGTCGCGAGCGGCGTCGCCCTCCTCGAGCTCATCCTCCTCCTCGCCCTCGGCGGCGGCGCGCTCGCGAGCGCGCTCGCCGACCGGA
>JAVQXS010000022.1:0-11209 GCA_033578065.1 Thermoleophilia bacterium | reverse complement strand
ATCGGGGGACGTCGCGGCGGTCGCCGACCTCGCCGAGCTCATCTCGCTCTGCGCGCACGAGCGCGCGTCCGGCGGCGACGGCGACGGTGCCGCCTGGGCGGCGACGGCTGCTCGCCTCGGCGCCGGCGGCCTCGAGGGCGCGAGGCAGTCGCTCCGGCTCCGCGGTGACGCGCGGCCCCTCGAGGCGATCGCCCGCACGGCAGCGGGGGACGCCGCCGTCGGCGCAGCCCTCGCTGCGCATGCGCGCCTCGTCGGGTAGAGTCGGTCGAGATGGCTGGCGCGTTCCTCGAGATCCTCGCGAGCACGGGCAAGTCCGCGGCCGAGGAGGGCCGCGACATCGTCCTCTCGATGCTCGTCGTCGGGCTCATCTTCCTCGCCGTCGTCCTGCTCGGGGATCTCGGGCGGTGGGCCCGCAAGCGCCAGAAGGCCTCGTAGCCGCTGCGGCCTGCACGGCGAGCCTCGTGCGTCCGACGAGCGGCAACGGGCGAGGCGCGTCGGCGTGCCCCACCGACGAGAGGCCGCTGCTCCGCGCCGCTCGCGGGCGTGGCCGGCCTGACAGCGGTCCATAGACTGACCGGCGGTGGCGCTGCCGCAGGACCTCCGCGAGTGGATCGCGCTCCTCGAGCGCGAGGGCGAGCTCCATCGTGTCGCCGTCGAGGTCGACCCCGAGCTCGAGATCACCGAGATCGTCGATCGCCTCCAGAAGGCGGGGGGCGGGCCGGCGCTCCTCTTCGAGCGGCCGAAGGGGTCCCGGCACCCGCTCCTCATCAACCAGTTCGGAAGCGAGCGGCGGATGTGCCTTGCCTTCGGCGTCGAGCGTCTCGACGACCTCGCGACGAAGGTCGGTGGCGTCCTCGAGCTCCAGCCGCCCGAGGGGCTCCGCGACAAGGTGCGCGGACTCCGGAAGCTGAAGTCGGTCGCCGACTCCCGTCCGAGGACCGTCTCGCGGGGCCCCTGTCAGGAGGTCGTCCTCGAGGGCGACGACGTCGATCTCGGGCTCCTCCCGATCCAGCGCTGCTGGCCCGGGGACCCGGCGCCGTTCATCACGCTCCCGGCGGTGATCACGAAGGACCCGACGACCGGGGCGCGCAACGTCGGCATGTACCGGATGCAGGTGATCGACCGCGCCTCGACCTTCATGCACTGGCAGCTCCACAAGGACGGGCGCGCGGATCTCCTCGCCGCCGAGGATGGTCGCATCCCGGTCGCGGTCGCGATCGGGCTCGACCCGGTGACCGCGTACTCGGCGTCCGCGCCCTTGCCGAAGCACCTCGACGAGCTCATGCTCGCGGGCTTCCTGCGCGGGGAGCCGGTCGAGCTCGTGCCGTGCAAGACGGTTCCGCTCGAGGTTCCTGCGCGGGCGGAGATCGTCCTCGAGGGGTGGGTCGCGCGCGACGACGTCGGCATCGAGGGGCCGTTCGGCGACCACACGGGCTACTACTCGCACCCCGAGCCGTTCCCGATCTTCCGAATCTCCGCCATGACGATGCGCACGGCGGCGATCTACCCCTCGATCGTCGTCGGCAAGCCGCCCGCTGAGGACGCATGGCTCGGCAAGGCGACCGAGCGCATCTTCCTGCCGGCGATCCGGATGACCGTCCCGGAGGTCGTCGACTACGACCTCCCGGTCGCCGGCGCCTTCCACAACTGCGTCATCGTCTCCATCCGCAAGTCGTACCCCGGTCAGGCGCAGAAGGTGATGCACGCGCTCTGGGGACTCGGGATGCTCTCGCTCTCGAAGTCGATCGTCGTCGTCGACGCGCACGTCGACGTGCACGACTACGAGGAGGTCTTCTTCCGGGTGACGGCGAACGTCGACCCGAGACGCGACGTCCTCATCACGGAGGGGCCGCTCGACCACCTCGATCACGCACCCGAGCGCCAGTTCTACGGCGGCAAGCTCGGCATCGACGCGACCCACAAGCTCCCCGAGGAGGGCGCGCGGCCGTGGCCCGAGGAGATCGTGATGTCGGACGAGGTGCGCGAGCTCGTGACGCGGCGGTGGGCAGAGTACGGCCTCGGCGCCTTGTCCTGACGCGCGCTCCGCGAAGCGTGCAGAATCCCTGCCGTTGCGACACGGCGCACGTCGTTGACACGAACGAAGATGGAGCGATTGAATCCCGCGCAGGGTCCGTCTTGAGCAAGCCCGGCCACGACACCACGCACCTCCCGGGCCCGAGCCTGTGGCCGGTCGGGTTCGCGGTCGGCATCGGCTGCCTCCTCCTCGGGCTCGTCATCAGCTGGCTCGTCGCCGCCGTGGGCGCGGCGCTCGCGGTCGTGTTCGGGATTCTCTGGGCGCGCGACGTGACCCGGGAGGTTCGAGGCCCGGTGCCTGAGGTCGAGCCGGAGGTGCGCGCCGTCGCGGACGTCGCCGCGCCCGAGCCCGCGCCTCTCGCAGTGGAGAAGCCCCTTCCCGCGTACACGCGCTCGAAGTTCCTCGAGGCGACGACCGTCGGCGTCGGCGCCGCCATCGGTGCCGTCGTCACCGTGCCGGTGCTTGGGTTCGCGGTGCTCCCGCCCTTCACCGGTGTCGAGGAGCGAGAGATCGACCTCGGGCCGATCGAGAACTTCCCCGTTGGCACGTACGTCATCGCGAGCTACCTCTCGAACCCGAGGCAGGGGGAGGTGAGCCGTCGCACGGCGTTCGTCCGCAACAACGGCTTCACGGACGACGGTCAGCCGAGCTTCACCATCCTCTACAGCCGCTGCGTCCACCTCGGGTGCCCGGTGCAACCGAACGGGCCCATCGAGGAGGAGGCTCGCAAGGAGCTCGAGAACGGCGTCGAGCTGCGACCGGTGCTCGCGCAGTCCTTCGGCTGCCCCTGCCACGGCGGTCTCTACGACGCCGAGGGGAACCGCCAGGCTGGCCCGCCCGTGCGGGCGATGGATCGCTTCCGGTTCTCGATCAAGGACGGACGGCTCATCCTCGGCGAGCTCGTCGCGGTCGGCGAGGTCCGGGGGACAGGCGCGAACGCCGTCATCACGACGTACCCGTGGTCGGTGCCGGGGACGCACGTGGATGGCCCCGAGGCGTGGCTCTACCCGATCGTCCCCAGCCAGGTGACCGGCTGATGGCGACGAGGTCGAAGCGCGCGAGCGTCGTCGAGAGCGCCGTGCTCGCGCCTCTCGAGTGGGTAGACGAGCGGACGGCGGCCGTCAGGGGGGTGCGCTGGTTCCTCTTCCGGAACGTCCCCCGCGACGTGAGCTGGGCCCAGACGCTCGGGTCGGCGACGCTCACCGCCTTCATCGTGCAGGCGGTCACTGGGGTCGTCCTCGCCATGTACTACCAGCCGTCGACCGCGATCGACCCGATCACGGGCAAGCCGATCGCGTACTCGTCGATCGAGTTCATCACGAACGACGTCACGCTCGGTTGGCTCGTGCGCGGCATGCACCGCTGGGGGGCGAGCGTCTTCGTCATCCTCCTCTTCCTCCACATGGGACGGGTGTTCCTCTTCGGCGCCTACCGCTACCCGCGGGAGCTCACGTGGATCACCGGTGTCCTCCTCCTCGTCACGGGGATGCTCATGGGCTTCACCGGCTACCTGCTCCCCTGGGACCAGACCGCGTACTGGGCGACCGTCGTCGGCATCAACCTCAACGGGACGGCACCCTTCCTCGGACCCTGGCTTGCGGAGTTCCTCGCCGGCGGACCGGAGATCGTCGGAGAGGCGCTGCCCAAGTGGTACGCGCTGCACATGCTCGTCCTCCCCGGCGCGCTCATCGCGCTCATCGTCGTCCACCTCTACCTCGTGAGCCGGCTCGGGGTCGTCTCTCCGCCGTGGTCGGAGGAGCGTGCCGGCCGGGAGCGGCCCGCGACGGCGCCCGCGGGCGCGCGGACGGGACTCGTCCGCGCGAGCGGAGGTGAGCGCTAGTGGCCCGCGATCGCGGCGAGCAGAACCGCGAGGACTTCGCGCGCTACAAGGAGGACGTTCGCAGGGAGGGCAAGCCCTTCTTCCCTGGCGCGCTCTTCCACGACACGGTCATGTCGCTCGTCGTCGTCTCCGTCATCATCGGGCTCGCGATCATCTGGTACCTCGACGCCGAAGGCACGACTCCAGGCATCCTCGGACCCTGGTACGCCGCGCCCGCCGAGCCCGGCACGACGGAGTTCATCCCGCGCCCGGATTGGTACTTCTACTTCCTCTTCTACCTCCTCCGGATCTTCGAGTGGCCGGAGTCCGTCTTCATCGCGACGGTCGGGATCCCGACCATCTGCCTCCTCCTCCTCCTCGGGCTGCCCTTCTACGATCGCGGGCGCGAGCGCCATCCGAAGCACCGCCCCGTCGCCATGACGGCGGCGGTTCTCACCGTCCTCGCCATGGGCGTGCTCACCTGGAAGGGCGCGACGGCGCGGGAGGCGCTCGGCTCGGAGCTCGTGCAGGCTGTCCCCGTCTGGGCGGAGGAGCAGGGCTTCGCGGACAACCAGGAGGCGGTGAAGGGAGCGGAGCTCTTCGCGCAGTCGGGCTGCATGAACTGCCACACGTACCTCGGCGAGGGGAACGCGAACCTCGGCGCTCCCGACCTCTCTGCCATCGGCACGACGAACGACGCTCGCTACTTCGTGGAGTTCCTCACGAATCCGGCCGCGTTCGGCAACCAGGTGATGGGCTCGTACGCGTACCTCGGCCAGGAGAACCTCGCCGCGCTGGGCGAGTTCCTCGAGGCCTCGAAGGGCCCGCGCGACTGAGCGGGCAGGATCCCGGCTCGGGTAAGGAGCGACGATCGAGGCCTGACCGGAGGTCATCGCGACGTCGTCCTGACGAGACGCGATCGCTCCTCGCCGAGGTTCACTAGCCTTCGCTCCGTGCGGGTCTTCCTCGGGGTCACCGGCGCCTCCGGCGCACCCTACGCGGAGCGCCTGCTCCGTGCGCTCGCCGAGGCGGACTGCGAGATCGGGCTCTGCGCGTCGCGCTCCGGGATCCACGTCCTCGCGACGGAGCTCTACGGCGACCCCAGGCTCCCCCGGGACGAGGTGCTCGACCGCTTCCTCGGCGCGGCGGCGGCGCAGGTCACCGTGTACGCGGAGGACGATTTCTCGAGCCCGTACGCGAGCGGATCCGCGCAGGTGGACGCGTACGTCATCTGCCCGTGCTCGATGGCGACGGTCGGCACGCTCGCGTCCGGCGCGATGGCGAACCTCATCCACCGGGCGGCCTCGGTCGCCCTCAAGGAGCGGCGGAAGCTCGTCCTCGTGCCCCGGGAGACGCCGCTCTCCTCGATCCACCTCCGCGGGCTCGCGACGCTCCACGAGGTAGGCGCCGTCATCCTCTTCGCCGCGCCGGGCTTCTACCACGGGGCGAGGACGATCGGCGATCTCGTCGACTTCGTCGTCGCGCGCTGCCTCGACCAGCTCGGGATCGAGAACGCCCTCGTCGCACGGTGGGGGCAGTCGTGAGGTGGGCCGCGTGAGCTACGAGTCCGGCACGCTCGAGCCCGACGCCGTTCGCGGCATGTTCGATCGGATCGCGGGCGTCTACGACGCGATGAACCGGGTGATGACCTTGGGCCTCGATCGGCGCTGGCGCCGGCTCGCGGCGCAGGAGGTCGTGTGGCCGGGGGACCGCGTCCTCGACGTCTGCTGCGGCACCGGCGAGCTCGCGATCGAAGCGGAGCGCCGCGGCGGACGTGTCGTCGGGATCGACTTCTCCGAGCGAATGCTCGACCGGGCACGTCGCAAGTCCGGGACGATCGAGTGGGTGCGGGGCGACGCGCTCGCGCTGCCGTTCCCGGACGGGGCCTTCGACGCCGCGACCGTCGGGTTCGGCGTGCGCAACCTCTCCGACCTGCGGGCAGGGCTCGTCGAGATCGCGCGCGTCCTGCGCCCCGGAGGTCGGATCGCCGTGCTCGAGATCACGAGCCCGAGCGGCCTCCTCCGCCCCTTCTTCCGCCTCTGGTTCGAGCGCCTCGTCCCCCTCCTCGGGAAGGCGCTCCCCGGCGGAGAGGCCTACACGTACCTGCCGGCGAGCGTGCGGCGCTTCCCCGGGCCCGAGGACCTCGCCCGCCTCCTCGAGGCGGCGGGCTTTCGCGCGGTCCGGCACCGTCGGCTCGGCGGCGGCATCGTCGCGCTCCATACGGCCGTCGCCAGCTCGGGTCGCGACGAGACGGCCCGCGGCGACCGCCTCGGGGCGCTCGTCGAGCGCGACGCGAGCGGGGGCGACGCTCGGGGCGCCCCCGAACTGCCTCGTGCGCGCGCGGGTGGACGTCCACGTCGCGGAGGGGCATGAGCGCGCTCGAGACCGTTCGGGCAGCGCCAGGGCTCCGGGAGTACCTCGCCGAGGTCGAGCGGGGGCTCGCGGAGGCGGTCGGAGCGTACCCGGGTCTCGTCGCTCGGGTCGGGGAGGGCGCGCTCCGGGCGGGGGGCAAGCGGCTCCGGCCCGCCCTCGCCTTCCTTTCGTCCCCTCTCGGCGCCGAGCCTCCGGTCGCCGCGGGGGTCGCCGTCGAGCTCGTGCACATGGCGACGCTCGTCCACGACGACCTCGTCGACGGAGCGACCGTTCGCCGAGGGCATGCCTCCGCGTGGCGAGAGCATGGGCCGGAGGCGGCGAAGGCCGCTGGCGACTACCTCTTCGCGCGGGCCTTCGCCGTCCTCGCCGCGGCTGGTGATCCCGGGCCCGTCTCGATCCTCGCCGAGGCGACGCTCGCGCTCGCACGGGGCGAGGCGCTGCAGCGGCTCCAGCGACACGACCCGGACACGACGATCGAGGCGTACCTCGAGCGGTGCGCGCTCAAGACCGGAAAGCTCTTCGAGGCTGCGTGCGTGCTCGGCGGAGGGAGCGCGGCCTACGGGCTCAACCTCGGGATCGCCTTCCAGATCGCCGACGACGTCCTCGACTGCACCGGAGAGACGATCGAGACCGGCAAGGTCCCGGGCACCGACCTCCGCGAGGGCACGCCGACGCTGCCGCTCCTCCTCGCGGCCCGCGAGGACGAGGTCGTGCGCGCTGCGCTCGCGGGAGGCTCGAAGGACGGGGCGCTCGTACGGGTGGCGGCGACGGGCGCGTTGGAGCGGTCCCGCGAGATCGCGCTCCACTACGCTTCGAGGGCGAGAGCCGGCCTCGACGGCGCAGAGCGGCGCGAGGAGCTCGAGGCGCTCGCCGAGGCAGTCGTGGAAAGGAGCTTCTGATCGCCGTCGTCGCACCCAGCGCGCTCGATGCCATCCGGGAGAAGGTCCTCGCGGGCGAGCGCCTCGACTTCGAGGATGGGGTCACGCTCCTCGAGTCGGACGACCTCCTCGCGCTCGGGGAGCTCGCGGACCTCGCGCGGCGACTGCGGGGCGGGACGGACGACGTCTTCTTCGTCCAGAACCTCTACGTGAGCCAGACGAACGTCTGCCGCGTGAAGTGCAAGTTCTGCGCCTTCGCCGCGACGCGGAGGCAGCCGCATGCGTACACGCTCACGACGGAGGAGCTCGTCGAGGACGTCGTCCGCCAGCGCGAGCGCACCGGCTTCACCGAGCTCCATATGGTGAACGGGGAGAACCCGCACGTCGACTTCGCCTTCTACCGGGACACGATCGCCGCGCTCCACGAGGCGCTGCCGGACGTCCACCTCAAGTGCTACACGGCGTCCGAGATCCACCACATGACGACGCTCTCCGGCCTCACGCACGAGGAGGTGCTCCGCGAGCTCAAGGCTGCCGGCCTCGGGTCGCTCCCGGGCGGTGGCGCCGAGATCTTCGCCGAGCGCGTGCGCCGGATCATCGCTCCCGGCAAGGAGCCGGCCGAGGTCTGGCTCCACGTGCACGACACGGCGCACCGGCTCGGGATCCCGACGCACTGCACGATGCTCTACGGGCACGTCGAGACGTACGAGGAGCGGGTCGACCACATCCTCCGTCTCCGGGAGCAGCAGGACCGCACCGGCGGCTTCCTCGCCTTCATCCCGCTCGCCTTCCACCCGGAGAACACCGTCTTCGAGCGGCGCGGCTGGCGGCACACGACCGGCTCCGACGATCTCAAGATGCTCGCCTTGGCGCGGCTCATGCTCGACAACATCCCGCACATCAAGGCGTACTGGATCATGATGGGGATGCCGCTCGCGGCGATCGCGCTCCACTTCGGGGCCAACGACGTGCAGGGAACGGTCGTGCGCGAGGAGATCTTCCACGCCGCGGGCGCGCGGACGGAGACGGAGCAGAAGGTCGAGCAGCTCGTGCGCTTCATCCGCGAGGCGGGGCGGATCCCCGTGCAGCGAGACACGCTCTACAACGAGCTCCGACGCTGGGAGTGAGGGGACGTGAGCCGTGGCGGAGCGGGGAGATCAGGAGGCAGGGAGGAGCCGACGGGCGGGACGCCGGTGTGGGTGTGGCTCGTCTACGGGCTCGGCATCCTCGGGGCGACGATCGTCGTCGCCTCGGGCCTCTTCGTCCTCGGCGCGTACCTCGGCTCGGAGGAGGGGGCCTTCTCGCTGAACGTCTCGCTGCCGGTGCTCGTCCTCTGGGGCGGGCTCGCGCTCGCGGCGCTCGTCCTCAGGGTGCGTCGTCGTACCGGGGGCAGGAGGTGATCCGCCTCGGCCGCATCTCGTACGTGAACATGGCGCCGGTCTTCTACCGGCTCGAAGCCGAGGTGGAGGAGGTGCAGGGAGTGCCGACCGAGCTCAACCGCCTGCTCCTCGGGGGCGAGCTCGACCTCGCGCCGATCTCGTCGATCGAGTACGCGCGGCACGCCGAGCGCCTGCGCATCCTCCGCCGCCTCTGCGTCTCCTCCGAAGGCGCCATCGACTCGATCCAGCTCGTGACGCGCATGCCGCTCGGCCAGGTGCGCTCGGTCGCGGTGACGCCGGAGAGCGCGACCTCCGTCGTCCTCATCCGCATCCTCCTCCCGCGGGCGGAGATCGTTCCGCTCGAGGAGGAGGCGGACGCGAAGCTCCTCATCGGTGACGCCGCGCTGCGGAGCGCGTTCGAGGATCCGACGCCGCACCACGACCTCGGTCGCCTGTGGCTCGAGCGAACCGGGCTGCCGATGGTGTTCGCGGTGTGGGCGGCGCCGGAGCCGGTCGCGGAGGGCCTGCTCGAGCTCGAGCACGCCCTCGTCGCCTCGGTCCGTCTCGCTCGCGCCGAGCCCGAGCGCCTCGCGCGGCAGGCGAGCAGGGTCTACGGGTACCCCGCGGGCTTCCTCGCGCGCTACTTCGAGAAGCTCCGCTACAGCTTCGGGCCGCGGGAGCGGGCTGGGCTCCACACGTTCCTCGAGATGGCGCGGGACGTCGGCGAGCTCGAGCAGGTGCCGGAGCTCCGCTTCGTCCGCGAGGAGGTGCCAGCGTGACGAGCTCGGCGCGCGCAGCCGACGTGGCTCGGCGCCGCAGGGTCGCCGAGGTGGCGCCCGCTCGCGACGGTGGCGCTCCCGCGAGCGAGCTCCCCCCCGTCGCGGAGGTGCTCGAGAAGGCCCGCGCGGGCGAGCGGATCACGGACGAGGACGCGCTCGCGCTCCTGCGCTCGCGCGACCTCGTCGCGGTCGGTCGCGTCGCGAACGAGATCCGGAACCGCCTGCACGACCCCTCGAGGGTGACCTTCATCATCGACCGCAACGTCAACTACACGAACGTCTGCGTCACCGACTGCGACTTCTGCGCCTTCTACCGCCGGCCCGGCGACCGGCGCGAGGCGTACCTCCTGCCGAAGCCCGTCATCTTCAAGAAGATCGAGGAGACGCTCTCGATCGGGGGGACCGGCCTCCTCATGCAGGGCGGCCACCACCCCGATCTCGGCATCGAGTACTACGAGGATCTCTTCCGCTCCATCAAGGCGCGCTACCCGATCCACCTCCACGCGCTGTCGCCGCCCGAGATCCAGCACATCGCGCGGCGCTCGAAGCTCACGATCCCCGAGACGCTGAGCAGGCTCCGCGATGCCGGGCTCGACTCGCTCCCCGGCGGCGGGGCCGAGATCCTCGTCGATCGCGTGCGCCGCATCATCGCTCCGAAGAAGACGCGCTCGCAGGAGTGGCTCGACGTCATGCGCCACGCGCACCTGCTCGGCATCTCGACGACCGCGACGATGATGTACGGCCATGTGGAGACCCTCGAGGAGCGGGTCGAGCACATGCGGAAGATCCGGGAGCTCCAGGACGAGACCCGCGGCTTCCGCGCCTTCATCTCCTGGACGTTCCAGCGGGACGGCAACCGGCTCGACGAGCTCGTCCCCGAGGAGCGCCGTCCCACCTCCTTCGACTACCTGCTCACGCAGGCGGTCTCGCGCATCTACCTCGACAACATTCCGCACATCCAGTCCTCCTGGGTGACGCAGGGGATGAAGGTGGGGCAGGTCGCGCTCGCCTTCGGCGCCGACGACATGGGCTCGGTGATGATCGAGGAGAACGTCGTCTCGGCCGCCGGCACGACGTACCGCACGTCGACGGACGAGCTCGTCCACCTCATCCGCTCGCTCGGGAAGATCCCCGTGCAACGGGACACGCTCTACCGCGAGGTCCGCGTCTTCGCCTGAGCGAGGACGGCTCAGCGAGCCGTGTAGACGGAGTACGAGCTGCGGCCGCTCGCCGCGCGGAAGCGCACGAGCACCTGCATCCCGCGCGGGAGCTTCGGCGCGAAGGCGAGCGTGAAGAGGTGGTCGCGGGTGAGGGTTGGCCGGAGCGGGCACGTGATGAGCCCGGCGTCGAGAGCGCACCAGTTCGTCGTGTAGCGCCCGATCGGATCCTGGATCTGGTACGCGCTCAGCTCCGTCACCGGCAGGCCCGGCGCCGCCGGGACGGCCCTGGCGCCCTCGCCCGCGTTCGCCGTCGCTCGGGTGGCGCGGCCGATGACGATCTCGACCACCTCCTCGCTCGTGCTCGCGGTGACGCCCGAGTAGTCGCGGTAGGCCGGGATGTTCGGGAAGCTCCGGTGCACGGCGGTGGCGACGAACTCCCGCCGGAGGGGGCGTCCGAACTCGCGCAGCGCGACCCGTGCGAGCGTGAGGGTCTGCGCGAGCTTGGCGGCGGCGGCCGCGGCCCGCCCTCGCGAGACGTCGGCCGAGGCACCGCGGACGAGCGTACGCCCCTGCCGGAGGGCGGCCCGCATGGAGCGGTTCTCGAGCGCGCCCCCGGCGCGGGGCGCGACGACGCGGGCAGACTCGAGCGCGGCGAGCGCTCGCCGCAGGGGATCGCTCGCCGCGGCGGGCTCCCGACCGGAGGAGAGGGCGCGCCGCGCGCTCCCGGCGGCCTCGACCACCGTCTGGAGCTCCGCGACCAAGCGCTCGTCGGGCGTCGGGGACGGC
>JAVQXS010000021.1:0-11231 GCA_033578065.1 Thermoleophilia bacterium | reverse complement strand
CGGCTCGGGCGCCGCGCGCGGGGGGTGGCGCGCGCGGCGCTGCCCGCCGAGCTCGCGCTCGAGCTCGGCGACGAGCCCGAGCGCCCGTGAGGTGAGGACGCCCTCGGCGTCGGGCGCGAGCAGCTCGACACCCGCGAGGGCGCCCGCGGTCATCCCGTCCGCGCAGGCTCGAACTGCGCCTCCTCGGTCGAGCCCCTGAGCGCGAGCGTCGACGCCTCGCCCCCGGAGACCGTCTCGAGCACGGCATCGAAGTAGCCTGCCCCGACCTCGCGCTGGTGGCGCGTCGCCGTGTAGCCCGCCTGCTCGAGCTCGAGCTCGCGCTGCTGGAGCCGGACGTAGGCGCTCATGCCTTCGGCAGCGTACCCCCGCGCGAGGTCGAACATCGCCGCGCAGTTCGCGTGGAAGCCCGCGAGGGTGACGAACTGGAAGCGGTACCCCATGGCTGCGAGCTCGCGCTGGAAGGACGCGATCGTCCGCTCGTCGAGGTGCTTGCGCCAGTTGAAGGAGGGCGAGCAGTTGTATGCGAGGAGCTTGCCGGGGTAGCGGGCATGCACCGCCTCGGCGAACGTCGCGGCCTCCTCGAGGTCGGGGGTCGACGTCTCGCACCAGAGCACGTCCGCGTACGGCGCGTACGCGAGCGCCCGCGCGATCGGCGCCTCGATCCCCGGGCGCACCCGGAAGAAGCCCTCCGGCGTGCGCTCGCCCGTGAGGAACTCGCGGTCTCGCTCGTCGATGTCGCTCGTGAGGAGCGTCGCCGACAGCGCGTCCGTGCGCGCGACGAGGACGGTCGGGACGTCGAGGACATCCGCCGCGAGCCGCGCCGCCACGAGGGTCTGGATGAACTGGCTCGTGGGTACGAGCACCTTCCCGCCGAGGTGCCCGCACTTCTTCGCCGACGAGAGCTGATCCTCGAAGTGGACGCCGGCGGCACCCGCCTCGATCATCGCCTTCATGAGCTCGAAGGCGTTCAGCGGCCCGCCGAAGCCGGCCTCGGCGTCGGCGACGATCGGCGCGAGCCAGTACGTGCCGTCCGTCCCTTCCGCCGCCTCGATCTGATCGGCGCGCAGGAGCGCGTTGTTGATCCGTCGGACGAGCGCGGGGGCGCTGTTCGCCGGGTAGAGGCTCTGATCCGGGTACGTCTCGCCGGCGAGGTTCGCGTCCGCGGCGACCTGCCAGCCCGAGAGGTAGATCGCCTTCAGGCCGGCCTTCACCATCTGCACCGCCTGCGCCCCCGTGAGGGCACCGAGCGCCGCCACGTACTCCTCCTCGTGGAGGAGCCGCCAGAGGCGCTCAGCGCCGAGCCGCGCGAGCGTGTGCTCGATGCGGAAGCGCCCACGGAGCCGCTCGACGTCGGCGGCACTGTAGGGCCGCTCGATCCCGGCCCACCGGTCGCTGCTCGACGCGGCTCCGATCGTCGTCTCCTCCGGCATCCGCGAGACCTCCTCTCCCTCGTTCGAAGTGTGCACAGCAAACTCCATCTCTGGATCCTAGATTGCGGTCTTGAGCGGCGTCAACCGGCTCTTGAGGCCGATCTTGTATCCAATTTGAGGCTTCTCTGGATCCGAGCTCGCCTTGGTACGATCGTGCGCGTGGTCCTCGCCGCCGCCCTCGTCGCTCTCGTCCCCGCGACCGCCGCGACCGCGTACGCGCTCCTTCGCGGCATCGCGCTCTGGCGGCAGGCGAAGGGTACCGCGCGCGCGCTCGGCGCGGAGCTCGCGACCTTCGAGGAGCGTGCGGCGCGCGCCGAGCGCCTCCTCACGGAAGCGGAGGCGGGGAGCCGAGAGCTCGAGGCCGCGCTCGCCCGCCTCCGGGCCTCGCGCGAGCGGCTTGCCGTCCTCGTCCGCGCCCTCGAGCGCGCGGGCGCCCGCACCCGCTGGCTCCGCGCCTTCCTCGCCGCCTGAGCTCGTGGCCGCAACGCGGGTCGCTGCCGTCGACCTCGGCACGAACTCGACGCGGCTCCTCGTCGCCGACGTCGAGGACGGACACGTCGAGGAGGTCGTCCGACGGCTCCGGATCACGCGCCTCGGCGAGGGAGTCGACGAGCGCCGGAGGCTCCTCCCGGCTCCGATCGCGCGCGTCCGTAGCTGCCTGCGCGACTACCGCCGCGAGCTCGAGGCCCTCGGGGCGACGCGCACCCTCGCCGTCGCGACGAGCGCCGTCCGCGACGCCGAGAACGGCCGGGCCTTCCTCGACGACATCGAGTCGAGCTACGGGCTCGCGACCCGCCTCCTCGACGGCGGCGAGGAGGCGGAGCTCACGGTGCGAGGCGTCGCCTCCGGACGTGCTCCGCTCGCGCCCGGCACCCTCGTCGTCGACATCGGCGGCGGCTCGACGGAGCTCGTGCTCGTCACCGAGGGCGGTCCGCCGAGGTCGGTGAGCCTCGACGTCGGCTGCGTCCGGCTGACGGAGCGGTTCCTGCGCTCGGACCCACCGACGGCCGCGCAGCTCGAGGCGGCCGCCGAGCACGTCCGCTCCCTCCTCCCCCCGCTCCCGGCGCGCGCGGCGATCGGCGTCGCCGGGACGGTCACGACCGCCGCCACCCTCGACGAGGGCGCTGCGGAGTACGACCCGCGGAGGACGCACGGCTACCGTCTGCCGCGTGCGTCGGTCGAGCGCGAGCTCGCCGCGCTCGCGGCGCTGAAGAACGAGGAGCGGCTCCGCGTGCCCGGGATCGAGCCGGGTCGCGCCCCCGTCATCGTCGGGGGCCTCGTCGTCCTACGGGAGGTGCTCGACGCGTACGGCCTCGGCGAGATCGAGGTCTCCGAGCGCGACATCCTCCACGGGGCAGCCCTCCTGGCCGCCGAGCTTGCCGAGACCGAGGAGGAGGCGGCGCCACGCGGAGCCCTCACCCGCTCGTGATCGGGGAGCGTGCCGCGGCGCCGGCGCGGCGCGCGGATCGGGTCGTCCCTCGCTCATCGACCGCCCGCGAGCGCTCGACGCGCCCGCGAGCGAGCGATTCACGCAGCTGGCGGGAGATCGTCTGGCGCGTCCTCCGCGTCGTCCGCGGGCTCCGCCTCCTCCGCGAGCCGGCGCTGGAGGACGCTCCGCGAGAGCACGCCGAGCAGGCGGCCGCGCGCGTCGACGACGGGAACGCGCTCTGCGTCGCGCTCCTCGAGGAAGCGGAACGCCTCCTCGAGCGGCACGTCGGGGCCGATGACGTGGTAGGGCTCCTCGGCGATGTGGCCGAGTCGGGTCGTCCGGGGATCTCGACCCCTGGCGACGACCTCCCGCACGAGCGTCTTCCGGGTGACGACGCCGACGAGCCGCTCCTCGTCGGTGACGAAGATCGCGCGCACCTCGGGCCGCTGGAGGAGCTCGCCGGCCGCTTGGGCCGAGGCGTCCGCGGGGAGCTGCCCCGGCTCACGCACCATCGCCTCCCGCACGATGCTCACGGGAAGAGCCCCCGCGCCTCGAGCGCCTCGGCGACGTTCTGGATCCCAGCGACGAGCGCCGACGTCCGGAGGGTGATCCCGCGCTCGTGGGAGACGTCCCAGACCCGATCGAACGCGTCCGCGAGCTTCTCCGCGAGCTTCGCGCGGATCTCGTCCCGCGTCCAGAAGATCCGCCCGAGATCCTGCACCCACTCGAAGTAGGACACCGTCACCCCGCCGGCGTTCGTGATCACGTCCGGGAGCACGAGGATGCCGCGCTCGGCGAGGATCTCGTCGGCCTCGAGCGTCGTCGGCCCGTTCGCCCCCTCCGCGACGATGCGCGCCCGGATGCGCGGGGCGTTCTCTCGGGTAAGTTGGTCCTCGCGGGCGGCGAGGACGAGGATGTCACAGGGGAGCTCGAGGAGCTCCTCCTTTCCGATCCGACGTCCGAGCTCGCACCCCTCGAGCGAGCCGTGCGCGTCCGCGTGCTCGAGGAGGGAAGGGACGTCGAGCCCGTCAGGGTCGTAGACGCCCCCCGAGAGGTCGGAGACGGCGACCACGGTCGCTCCCCGATCGACGAGCTCGCGCGTGGCAACGGCGCCGACGTTCCCGAAGCCCTGGACGACGCAGCGCTGCGTGTCGAGCGGCACCTCGAGACGCTCGCAGGCGCGCGCGATCACCATCACCACCCCCGCTCCCGTCGCCTCCTGCCGGAAGACCGAGCCGCCGATCGAGACCGGCTTGCCCGTCACGATCTCGGGCACGGCGAAGCCCGACTGCATCGAGTACGTGTCCATCATCCACGCCATCGTCTGCTCGTTCGTCGCCATGTCCGGCGCCGGGATGTCCTCCTGCGGCCCGATGACGGGGAGGAGCTCCGAGGTGTAGCGACGGGTGAGCCGCTCGAGCTCAGCTCGCGAGAGCGTGCGCGGGTCGCAGCGTACGCCGCCCTTCGCCCCTCCGTACGGGAGTCGCAGGAGCGCGCACTTCCACGTCATCCACATCGCGAGCGCGGCGCACTCGCCGAGCGTGACGTCGCCGTCGTAGCGCACGCCGCCCTTCGTTGGCCCGAGGACGCTCGAGTGCTGGACGCGGTAGCCCGGGAAGACGCGGCAGCGGCCGTCGTCCATCCGCACGGGGATGCTGACGACGAGCGACCGCTCCGGGTAGCGGAGCCGCTCCGCGCTGTCGGGATGGATGTCGGCATGGACGACCGCTTGGTCGAACTGCGCCACCGCCATCCGGTAGAGCGGCGTGTCCCACTCGAGACGGGACTCGGCAAGCGCTTCCGTCGGGCTCGCCACGGCGGGCCGAGTGTACCCGCGCTCGACGCCGCGAGGGGGACGCGCCTCCGCGCCGGCCGAGCCGCCGATGCCGGGGGCGGGACTCGAACCCGCATGCCCCCGGAGGGGCACCCGCTTTTAAGGCGGGCGCGTCTGACCGTTCCGCCACCCCGGCGGGACGAGTGTACGCCGCGGATGGACGGAGCGGAGCCCTACATTCCCGGCTGGAGCTGGCTCGGGTCGAAGCGCTCGGGCCCCCGGAACTGGAAGGCATCGAGGAAGGCGGAGGCAGCCCCTTCGTCGAAGGATCGGCACTTCGCGAGGTACCCGTTCGCCCCCTCCTCGTGGACGACCCAGGCACCGAGGGCGAACTCGTTGCCGAGCTTCGCGTACGGCGCCATGATGGTGCCGGTCGAGTTCTCGTCGTAGAAGTCGCGCAGGGCGTCGACGACAGCCTCCGGGACCTCCGGCCCGTAGAGGATGAACACGCCGCCGTGCTCGAGGTTGTGGACGACGCGGGCGATCTGGAGCGGCTCCTCGTAGATCCCGAAGATGGCGGGGATCGCGTAGTGGGGCCCCGTCGTCGGGGGATCGGTGTTCCACTCGTCCGTCACGTCGTCAGGGTTCGTGATCGAGTGCCGGCCCTCGAGCGCCTCTGCGACCTCAAGGGTGCAGCCGGCGGCCTCGAGCGCGTCGCGTGCCTTCGCCTCGAGGGCGGCGTGGTCCTCGCCCCCGCCGAGCGAGGCGAGCGCGAGCACGGCGAGGACGCCCGCGAGGAGGCCGAGGCCGGCGACGACCGCGACGACGGCCGTTCGACGGCCCCCGGCTGGCGGAGCGGAGCGCTGTCTCGGCGCCTTCACCCGGGGCTTCGGAGGCATCGCGGCGCGAGGGTAGCAGGGGCCCCCCTCGCGAGCGGCGGGCGTAAGGAGATCCGTCCACCCGGAGGACTACCTTTGCGCCATGGTGCTCTCGCTCGCCTTGCTCGGCTGCCTCCTCCTCGGCCTCGCGGTCGGCGCAGGGGCCGTCTACCTCGCGCTCCGCCCCGCGCTTGCCGAGGGCAAGCAGCGGACGGAGGAGGCGATCGCCCTGCGTGGCGAGCTCGCGGCGGCGCAGGCGGAGCTCGAGGCCGAGCGCCGGACGCTCGACGAGCGCCTCCAGGCGACGATCAAGACGCTCTCGCTCGAGGCGCTCGACGCGAACAGCGCCCGCTTCCTCGAGCTCGCGGAGTCGCGCCTCGCAGGCCACGTGCGTCCCCTCCGAGACTCGCTCGCGCGAATGGACGAGCAGCTCCGCGACGTCGAGCGCATCCGCCAGGAGGCGTACGGGCGCCTCCAGGAGGGCGTACGCCAGCTCCGAGCCGACCAGGAGCGCCTGCGAGCGGAGACGGGGAACCTCGTAACGGCGCTCCGCGCGCCGAACGTCCGCGGTCGCTGGGGGGAGATCCAGCTGCGGCGCGTGATCGAGCTCGCGGGGATGCTCGAGCGCTGCGACTTCGACGAGCAGCAGGCGACGACCGACGACGACGGAGCCATCCTGCGGCCCGACGTCATCGTCCACCTTCCCGGCCGCAAGCAGGTCGTGATCGACGCGAAGGTTCCGCTCGCTGCCTACCTCGACGCGTTCCGTGAGGGGATCAGCGACGCCGAGCGGAGGGCGCGCCTCGCCGACCACGCCCGCCAGGTTCGGGAGCACATCCACAAGCTCGGGCAGAAGGCGTACTGGCGCCAGCTTCCGGCGACGCCGGAGTTCGTCGTCATGTTCCTCCCCGACGAGACGTTCCTCCGAGCGGCGCTCGAGCAGGACGGCGCCCTCCTCGAGCTCGCGGTCGCGAACAACGTCATCCCCGCCTCCCCCACGAACCTCATCGGGCTCCTCCGGGCGATCCACTACGGGTGGCAGCAGGAGGCGATCGCCGAGGGCGCCCGCGAGGTGAGCGCGCTCGGACGCGAGCTCTACAAGCGGCTCGCGACGATGGGTGCCCACCTCACGCGCCTCGGGAAGTCGCTCGACGGGGCGGTGAAGGCGTACAACGAGTCCGTCGGCTCGCTCGAGCGCCAAGTCCTCCCGCAGGCCCGCCGCTTCGAGCGTCACGGGATCGCCGGGATCGAGCTCCCCGAGCTCCAGCCCGTCGAGCGCCAGACGCGGGCGCTCGCCGCTCCCGAGCTCGTCGCCCGAGACGCGGCGGAGGAGGCGACGCCGCCGCTCGCGGCCCGCCCGAGCGGCGCCGACGCGGCGTGAGGCAGCGCGGGCGACCTCGAGCCGCGATCGCCTCTCCCGCGCTCGCCGTAGGTCCTCGGGCTAGCGTACGCGGGCGGTGAGCGACGTTCGGGACGTGATCATCATCGGCGGCGGCCCGGCCGGCTACACGGCCGCCCTCTACACGGCGCGCGCGAACCTCCGCCCCCTCGTCATCGAGGGCTTCAACTGGGGCGGCCAGCTCATGATCACGAGCGAGGTCGAGAACTACCCGGGCTACCCGGACGGGGTGCTCGGACCGACGATGATGGCGGACTTCCGGCGGCAGGCCGAACGGTTCGGGGCCGAGCTCATCACCGACGACGTCACCCGAGTCGACTTCTCCGAGCGGCCGTACCGCGTGTACGTCGGCGACGTCGAGCACCGCGCGAAGGCGGTGATCGTGGCGACCGGAGCGACCGCGAGGCAGCTCGGCCTCGAGTCGGAGGTGCGGCTCCAGGGCCGAGGCGTCTCCTACTGCGCGACGTGTGACGGGGCGTTCTTCCGCGAGCGCGTCGTCGTCGTCGTCGGTGGCGGCGACTCGGCGATGGAGGAGGCGAGCTTCCTCACCCGCTTCGCGACGAAGGTCTACCTCGTCCACCGCCGCGACGCGTTCCGCGCCTCGCCGATCATGGTCGATCGCGTGCGCGCGAACGAGAAGGTCGAGCTCGTCCTCAACGCGGTGGTCGACGAGGTGCTCGGCGACGAGTCGAGCGGCGTGACCGGCGTTCGGCTCCGCGACACGGTGACGGGCGAGAGCCGGGAGCTCGCAGCCGATGGGCTCTTCGTCGCGATCGGCCACGACCCCGCGACGCAGCTCTTCCGCGACTGGCTCGAGCACGACGAGGAGGGCTACCTCGTGACGGAGCCGCGCTCGACGCGCACGAGCATCGAGGGCGTCTTCGCCGCGGGGGACGTCCAGGACCGGAGGTACCGTCAGGCGGTCACTGCCGCCGGCTCGGGCTGCATGGCCGCCCTCGATGCCCAGCGCTGGCTCGAGGAGCAAGAGCACGCGGCCGAGACGGCGGCGACCTCGGCTCCACCGTCCACCGGGTAGCCTCACGCGAGGCGGCTCGAGGGGCAGAGATCCTCGAGCACGCAGGCCTCGCAGCGCGGGTTGCGCGCGTGGCAGACGCGCCGGCCGTGCCAGATGAGGAGGTGTGGGAAGCGCCCCCAGTCCGCTCGCGGGACGATACGCTGGAGGTCGCGCTCGATCTTCACGGGGTCGTCGTGCCGCGTGAGCCCCAGGCGCTGCGCGAGTCGCCGTACGTGCGTGTCGACGACGATCCCCTGCGCGTGGCCGAGCTCGGCCGCGACGACGTTCGCCGTCTTGCGCGCCACGCCCGGCAGCCGCACGAGGTCCTCGAGCCGGCGCGGCACCTCGCCGCCGAACTCCTCGAGGAGCATCTCCATCGTGCCCCGGATCGCCCTCGCCTTCTGGCGGTAGAAGCCCGTCGGGTAGATGTCGCGCTCGAGCTCCTCCGGAGGGACCGCGAGGTAGTCCTCCGGGGTGCGGTACTTGCGGAAGAGCGTCCGCGTGACGCGGTTGACGTTCGCGTCGGTCGTCTGAGCGGAGAGCATGACGGCCACGAGGAGCTCGAGGTCGCTGCGGAACCGGAGCGCGATGGTGGCGTCACCGTGCGCCGCGGCGAGACGCTCGATGATCGCCCGGATGCGCTCGCGCCGCCGGCCGAGGCCACGCCGGCGCGCCTCGGCGACGTAGCTACGCGCCACGGAGCCGAGGGCCTGCGCAGAGGAGGTCACGAGCCGGACAGTCCACGCACGCGGCGTCGCTCGGGGTCGGCCGGAACTCGCCCGCCCGGATGCGCGCGATGGCCGTGGCGAGCTCGCCCTCGAGCCGCGGCAGGTCGCCGCGCCGGAAGATCGCCGAGACCGGCTCCTCGGGACGCTCGAGGAACTGGTAGATGACCTCCACCTGCCGAGCGCCGTCTCGGAGGCAGGCGAGCGCGTACACGAGCCGTTGGAGGCGGTACTCGGTCTCGACCACCTGAGCTGGCTCCGCGCCGTCGAGGACGTTCGACTTGTAGTCGAGGACGAGCGCCTCGTCGCCCTCGCGCCAGAGGACGTCGAGCCGCCCGTGGAGGAGGACCCCGTCGTGCTCGAAGGCGAACGCCCGCTCCGGCCGCGCGCCCTCGAGCGCCGCGATGCGGCGGGCGAGCGGCGAGCGGCAGTACGCCGCGACGAGCGCCGCGATCCGGTCGAGCTCGGCGGCGGTGACGCGGGGGTACCAGACCCGAACGGTAGCCTCGACCTCGCGACGCGGGGGCGGCGCGGGATCGGCGAGCGGCACGCGCTCGAGCAGCCGATGGACGGCGTCGCCGATCTCGTGAGGCGCGAGCGCGGGCTCGTCACTCGTCGCTGGGCTCGGAACGGACGCCGGACGGAGCCCGAGCGCGCGCTCCGCGAAGTACCGGTACGGGCAGCGCTCGAAGAGCGCGAGCGCGCTGTAGGAGAGGCTCCGGACATCGTGCTCCGGAGGAGGCGGCAGGGCGGAGAGCGGCGGGAGCGCGATGCCGGGTGGCGTCACGGGCTCGCTCGGATCGGCGAAGAGGGCGAGCTGCTCGGCGTCAGGCTCCGGAGCGACAGCGACAGCCTCGCTCGTCCGGGGATCGAAGCGAACGAGCCGGAGGAGGAACCGCGCCTCCCCGCGCTCGAGCTCGACGGGCTCGCTCCCGAGCGAGCTCACATCCCCGTCGAGGTCGAGCCGCTCGAGGACCCAGCCGATGGGCGTCTCCCGGTCCCGCGCCCGCCCGGGGTCGATCGCGCCCGACACGATGAGACGGTCGATCGCCCGCGTCATGGCGACGTAGTAGAGGCGGAGGCGCTCGTCCCTCTCCTTCGCGCGCGCCGCCGCACGGACGGCGTCGTAGCCGAAGACGGAGCGCCGCTCCCCGCGCGTCGGATGCACCATGCGGAAGCCGAAGCGGCCGTCCGAGAGGGCGACGATCTCGTCGCCGCCGCGGGGAGCGCCCGTGTCCCGGCCGGCGTCAGCCACGATGACGACCTTGAACTCGAGGCCTTTCGCCGCGTGGATGGTGAGGAGCCGGACGGCGTCAGCGCCCTCCTCCTCGGCCACCGCCTCGAGCTCTCTCGCTCCGACCGCGTCCTGCTCGCGCACGAAGCGCACGAAGCCCGCGAGGTCCGATCCTCGCACTGCCTCGTACTCGCGGGCGAGCCGAGCGAGCTTGCGGAGGTTCGCGTACCGTCGCGTCCCATCCCAGCAGGCGAGCACGGCGAGGTCGTAGTCGTGCTCGACGAGGATCTGCTCGCAGAGGCGCTCGAGGCCGACCCGGGAGGCGAGCCGCGCGAGGCGCTCGTAGCGCTGGTGGAAGGCGCGGAAGAGCCGCGCGTCCGTCTCGGAGACGCCGGGCGGGACGCCGCCACGCTCGAGCGGGGTGAAGAGCGGTCGACGCGGCGCGGCTCGGCGCAGGAGGACGAGCGCGTCGTTCGAGACCCCGACGAACGGCGACGCGAGGACGGTCACGAGGGCGACGTCGTCGTAGCGGTTCTGGAGGAGCCGGAGGTACGCGAGGAGGTCGGCCACCTGCTGCTGACCGAAGTAGCCGCGACCGGTCGCCCGGTAGGTGGGAAGCCCCTCCTTCCGGAGCGCCTCCTCGTAGCGCTCGGCATCCGTCCCCGCCGCGAAGAGGACGGCGATCTCCCCAGGAAGCGCGGCCCCGGAGGAGACGAGCTCGGCGACACGAGCCGCGATCGCCCGCGCCTCGGCCTCGCGCCAGTGCTCCGGAGCACCCTCGAAGCTCGCCTTGTCGGTCACGAGGAGCTCAACGGGGTGCCCGAAGACGGGGTCGGGGAACTCCGCGGAGGCGGCGAGGAACCGGTACTCCTCGCCGAAGGCCTCGGCGAAGAGGTGGTTGACGGCTGCGAGCACCTGTGGGCGAGAGCGGTAGTTCCGTGTGAGCGTGAGGAGCTGGGACGCGTGCTGCCGGCGCTCCCGGAAGACCTCGACGTCCGCGTGCCGGAAGCCGTAGATGGACTGGAACTCGTCCCCGACGGTGAAGACCTCGGTGACGCCGGGCTCGGCGACGAGGTCGATGAGCTCGCACTGGAGACGATTCGTGTCCTGGAACTCGTCCACCATGACGAGGCGGAAGCGCGACCGGACGGCATCTCGGATGTCCTCATGGGCTCGGAGGAGGTCGCGAGCGTGGAGCTGCAGATCCTCGAAGTCGAGGACCGCCTCGGCGCGCTTCGCGGACGCGTACTCGGCGGCGTAGCGGTCGAGGAGCTCCTGGAGGAGGTCCCGATCGCGCGCGGCGAGCGTCTCGAGATCTCGGCGATGCTCTTCATCGCGGCCGAAATC
>JAVQXS010000020.1:0-11783 GCA_033578065.1 Thermoleophilia bacterium | reverse complement strand
GCTCGTGATGCGGACGGTGAACCAGGACGACCCCCCCGTCTACCACCTCTTCTACGCCGACGAGGCGGGCTGCCCGGGCGCAGACATCCCGTTCTTCGAGTACCCGGGGATCCGGCGCGGCCGCGCCGGGGCCGGGATGGTGCACACGGTCGAGTGGCGCGTTGCCTCGGACGAGGCCCTCGACTTCTGGGAGGCACGGCTCGCACGCGAGGGGCATCGAGCGCGCCGCGAGGAGGGAGCGCTCCTCGTCGAGGATCCGGAAGGGCTGCGGCACCGACTCGTCCTCTCCTCCGCCCAGGACGAGCCGCTCGTCGCCGAGCACCCGGACATCCCGGCCGAGCACGCGCTCCAGGGCTTCGATGCCGTTCGCGCCTTCGCCCGCGACCCGACGGCGAGCGCGACGGTCCTCGAGGGCGTCCTCGAGATGCGGCCGACCGGAGAGGCGGCTTGGGAGGCGCGAGGGCCGACCCGAGGCGGCCGCTACCTCTACGACGATCCGCCCGCCGAGCGCGGCCTCGGCGGCGCAGGCACCGTGCACCACGTCGCCTGGGCGTCAGAGCTCGCCGACCACGAGGCCTGGCACGCGCGCATCTCCGCCGCTGGCCTCCGTCCGTCGCCGATCATCGACCGCTTCTGGTTCCGCTCGATCTACGTCCGCGAGCCGAGCGGCGTCCTCTTCGAGATCGCCACCAAGGGGCCGGGCTTCGCGGTGGACGAGGATCCCGAGCACCTCGGCGAGTCGCTCGTCCTCCCGCCGGCGTTCGAGCACCTGCGCTCCGAGATCGAGCCGATCCTGACGCCGCTCCCGCACCCGCGCCCGTGGAAGACACCGGTCTGAGCGCACCCTACCCGACCGCCATGGTGGCCGAGAGCGACCTGCACGGCGAGCCTGAGGAGACGCAGCCAGCCGCCCTCGTCGAGCGCGTGCGGCGGCGGCGGACGCTCGCGCGATGAGCCGGCCGGCCGACGGGCTCGCGGAGCTCCACACGCACCTCGGAGGCTCGGTGGCCTCGGACATCATGTGGAGCCTCGCGCACGAGCAGGGGATCGCGCTCCCGGTCAAGGACTACTGGGAGTTCGACGCGCTCGTCACCGTCTCCGACCCGCGCGGCGTGCAAGGCCTCGACGAGCTCGATCGGATCTACCACTGGACGGAGCTCATCCAGTCCTCTCCGCTCGCGGTCGAGCGCTCGGTGCACGCCGCGATCGGCGGCGCGTACCGCTCGCAGGGGATCACGACGCTCGAGCTGCGGTTCAACCCGATGAAGCGGAACCGCGGCGGCGAGCGCGACCTCGACCACATCATCCTCGCCGCGATCCGCGGCCTCGACCGCGCTGGCCTCGAGTACCCGCAGGTGCGCGCCGGGCTCATCCTCATGATGGACCGCACCTTCGACCGCCGCCTGAACGAGATCATCGTGGACAAGGCGATCCGCTGGTCGAGCCGCGGCATCGTCGGGGTCGACATCGCGGGCCCGCGTCCGGGAGGAGCGCGCTACGACTACACGCAGCTCGCGCCCCTCGTCGAGGCGGCGCGGGAGGCCGGGCTCGGAGTCACGATCCACGTCGGCGAGGAGGGGGGCGACATGGGCCGCGAGGAGATCGGCGAGGTCGTGGAGTCGCTCCGACCCGACCGGATCGGGCACGGGATCCTCGCCGCCTCCGATCCCGAGCTCATGAGCGCCATCCGCGAGCGCGGGATCGTGCTCGAGATCTGCCCTACCTCGAACCTGCTGACGAAGGCCCTGCCGGACGAGGACGCCCTCCGCGACACGCTCCGCGCCTTCGTGGCCCACGACGTCCCGTTCACGATCGCGACCGATGGGCCGGAGATGATGCGGACGCACCTGCGCGACGAGCTCGAGCTCCTGCGCCGCATCGGAGCGCTCGACGAGGACGAGCTCCGCGAGGCGAACGCCCGCGGCCATGCGGCGAGCTTCCTCGCGCGGACGCGGGTCAGCGCCTGAGCGTGACGGGGGCGCGCGCCGCCGCCTGCGCCGCGCCCGCGAGCTCCCGCAGGAGGTCGCGTACCTCCCCGGGGCCGACGACGTGGACGTGCTCGTGGGCGCGCCCCCGCGCTCGGCTGCGTGGACGGAGGCCGCCCACGTGCGCCGCCACCGAGCCCGGGGGGAGGGCGTCGAGGAGATCGTAGTCCGTTCGGTCGTCGCCGAGCCCGATGACGAACCGCCCCGGCTCCCTCCCCTCCGGGAAGACGTGGCGGACGTAGAGCCCCTTGTCCACGCCGCGCGCGCGCACCTCCACCACGCGCTGTCCGAGCAGCACCTCCGCCGGGGCGCCCTGGAGGTGCTGGCCGAGGTCGTTGAGGAGCTCCCGCGCCCGCCACGTCCCGTACTCGGGCTCCGCCTCTCGGTAGTGCCAGGCGACGCTGCACGACTTGCGCTCGACGTGCGCGCCCGGGACGTCGGCGGCGACGCGCCGGAGGAGCCGCTCGATCGGACGCATCCACGCGAGGTCGAGCTCGAGCAGCGGTCTCCACTGGCCCCCTGGGTCCTTCGCGAGGTAGCCGTGCTCGGCGCAGAGGTAGATGGGGAGCTGGCCGAACCAGCGCTCGAGCTCCGCCCGGCGGCGGCCGCTGACGATGTGCACGTCCGTCGCCGGCAGCGCTGCCAGCGCTCGCAGCAGGCGTCGGATCTCAGGCGTGGGCGCAGCGAGGTCGGGGTGCGGCTCGATCTCGCGGAGCGTCCCGTCGTAGTCGAGGAGGATCGACCGAGCCCGAGCGCGCGCGAATCGACGCACGAGACGCTCCCGCAGCTCTCCCTCGACCTCGGGCGGCGGCCGGAAGCGGCGGTCGCGGCGGGCGCTGCGGCCGAGGCGCGTGAGGAACCCGTCCGCCCACTTCCGCGTGTCGAGCGCCTCTACCCGCCGTACCGTCGTCTCGAGCCGGCGTCGCCGCTCCCTCGCATCGAGCTCGATCGCCGTCTGGAGCCGATCTGCCACCCCCTCGAGGTTCCACGGGTTCACGAGGATGGCACCGGGGAGGACCTGGGCCGCGCCCGCGAACTCCGAGAGGAGGAGCGCGCCACGGAAGCGCCCAGGCGGCCCCGGAGCTGCCTGGCAGTAGACGTACTCGTGCGCGACGAGGTTCATGCCGTCGCGGAGGGGGGTGACCATCATGACGTCCGCACGCCGGTAGAGGGCGACGAGCTGCTCGCGCGAGATCGCACGGTGGAGGTACTCGACAGGCGTCACGCCCGGCTGGCCGAAGCGCCCGTTGACGTGCGCGATGAGGAGCTCGATCTCGTCCCGTTGCTGGCGGTACTCGGGGCTCTCGAGCCGCGAGGGGACGACCACCTGGAGCATCGTTGTCGTCCGGGCCCGGGCGGGGTCGCGCTCGAGGAAGCGCTCGAAGGCGAGGAGCTTCTGCGGGATGCCCTTCGTGTAGTCGAGCCGCTCGACGCCGAGCACGAGCGTGCGCCCGGCGTACTGCCGCTCGAGGCCCTGGACGAGCTCCGCCGTCGTCGGCGAGGAGAGGATCGACGCGAAGCCCGTCGTGTCGATCCCGATCGGGTCGACGCCGATCGCGACCCGGCGGCCGTCGTAGTCGACGCCGTCGGGGTCCGAGTCGAGCCCGAGGACGCGCAGGCAGGAGGAGCGGAAGTGGCGCGCGTAGTCCCCGACCTGGAAGCTCACGTAGTCGGCGCCGAGGATCCCTCGTAGCACCTCGGCGCGGGCGGGGAGGAGCCGGTACACCTCCGAGGAGGGGAACGGCGTGTGCAGGAAGAACCCGATCGCGAGCCGCGGGGCGCGGCGCCGGAGCATCGCCGGCACGAGCATGAGGTGGAAGTCGTGCACCCAGACCCGCGAGTCGGGGCCGCAGTGCTCGAGGATCCGGTCGGCGAAGCGGGCGTTCACCTCGACGTAGCGCTGCCACGCCTCCGGGGTGAGGCGGAGCCGATCGCCGAAGTAGTGGAGGAGCGGCCACAAGGTGTCGTTGCAGGCGCGCCCGTAGAAGCCCTCCTCCTCGGCCTCGGAGAGGAAGACGGGAACGAGGTTCTCCCGCGCGAGCAGCCGCGTCGCCTTCGGCTGGAGCTCCTCCGGGACGACGGTGCCGGGCCAGCCGATCCAGAGCGCGTCGCCCCGCACGGCGTGGAGCGCGCTCGCGAGCCCGCCGACGGAGGGCTCGACCTCGAGCTCGCCGTCGCGCACCGCGAAGCGCACGGGCAGGCGGTTGCTCGCGATGACGAGGGCGTGCTGTCCGGAGCGACGTGCCAAGGTGTCCTCCTCTGTCCGTCCAGGTACAACCTACGCGACGCCCTCCCAGCCACCGCACGTGACCTCCGGCCTCGCCCTCATCGGCAACTGCTCGTACAACGCCCTCCTCCGCGACGGATCGGTGGAGTGGCTCTGCTGGCCGCGCCCCGACTCGAGCTTCGTCTTCGGGCCCCTGCTCGACCGGGAGCGCGGAGGGGCCTTCACCGTCGAGGGCGTCGGCGCCTCCGCGGTGCGCCAGGAGTACCTCGAGAACACGAACGTCCTGCGGACGGTCTTCTCCGGGGAGAGCGGCGCCTTCGAGCTCCTCGACTTCGCCCCTCGCTTCTTCCAGTACGACCGCCACTTCAAGCCGCTCATGCTCGTCCGCATCCTCCGTCCCCTCGAGGGCGAGCCGCGCGCCCTCGTCCGCTGCCGGCCGAGGTACGAGTACGGGCTCGTCGAGGCGAGCTCGTGGCGGGCATCGAACCACCTCGAGTACCGGGGGCTCCCCGCGCCCGTGCGCCTCACGACGAACGTCCCGCTGACGTACCTCGAGGAGGGACGCTCCTTCCTCGTCGAGCGCGACCAGCACCTCGTACTCACCTGGGGACAGCCGCTCGAGGCGGGGCTCGAGGACACCGCCGAGCGCTTCCTCGAGCGGACGGTCGACTACTGGCGGCGCTGGGTGAAGGCGACCCGGACGCCCCGCGACTACCAGCGCGAGGTCATCCGCTCCGCGCTCGTCCTCAAGCTCCACCAGTTCGAGGACACGGGCGCGCTCCTCGCCGCGACGACGACGAGCCTCCCCGAGCACCCCGGCTCGGGGCGGACGTGGGACTACCGCTACTGCTGGCTCCGCGACGCGTACTTCACGCTCAACGCGCTCGAGCGGCTCGGGCACTCCGAGGAGATGGAGCGCTTCCTCCAGTTCCTCCGCAACCTCGTCGACGAGAGCGGCGGCGTGCTCCAGCCTGCCTACCGCATCGACGGCGGGGCGGAGGCCCCCGAGCAGGAGCTCGACCACCTCGAAGGCTTCCAGGGGGAGCGGCCTGTTCGCATCGGCAACCAGGCCTTCGAGCACCGTCAGAACGACGTCTACGGCGAGATGGTGCTCGCGGTCTCCCGGCTCTTCCTCGACACGCGCTTCGTCGGCGAGATCCCCCCGGCGACGGCCGCTCGCATCATCGGCATCCTCCTCGAGCAGATCGAGGCGAGGCTCGAGCAGCCGGACGCCGGTCCCTGGGAGTTCCGCGGCCGCGAGCGCCTCCACAGCTTCAGCGTGCTCATGCACTGGGCGGGAGCGCAGCGCGCGGTCGAGGTCGCCGAGGCGCTCGGCGAGGAGGAGCTCGCGGCGAGGGCGAGCGCTCTCGAGCGGCGCGCCGCGGAGATCCTCGAGACGCGCTGCTGGGACGACGAGGTCGGAGCCCTCACCCAGGTGGCCGGCGAGCCGCAGCTCGACGCAGCGCTCCTCCTCGCCGTCCACCTCGGCTACCTGCGACCCGACGACCCTCGCGCCGCCTCCCACGTCGACGCGATCCGGCGAGCGCTCGAGACGGACGGCGGCCTCCTCCGTCGCTACGCCACCCCCGACGACTTCGGCGTCCCCGAGGCCGCGTTCCTCGTCTGCACCTTCTGGCTCGTCGAGGCGCTCGCCATCCTCGGGCGGACGGACGAGGCGCGCGAGCTCTTCGAGCGGCTCCTCGAGCTCGACAACGGCCTCGGGCTGTACGCCGAGAACATCCTCCCCGGCTCGCTCGCCCAGAGCGGGAACTTCCCGCAGACGTACAGCCACGTCGGGCTCGTGAACGCCGCCTTCCGGCTCTCCCGCCGCTGGGACTGACGCGGAGTCGAGGCAGCGGAGGGTCGCTCGGAGACGCTCCTACGTCTCGACGTGCGCGCGGCGCGCGGCGAGGAACTCGAGCAGATCCGAGCGCGTGAGGATCCCCGTCGGACGCCCGCCGCTCACGACGACGACCGCGTTGCTCCCGCCTGCAAGGCCCTCGTACACCTCGTCGAGCGTGGCCCCTGCCTCGACCGCGGGGAGCGGCGGCTCCATGGCCACCGCGACCTCCTCGCCGAGGGCGTCCATGTTCCGGAAGACGCGCTCGAGGAGCCCCCGCTCCTGGAGCGAGCCGACGACGTCCGCGAGCGACTCGACGGGCTCGTGACGGACGACGGGAAGCTGCGAGATCCCGTACCGGTGCATGAGCTCGATCGCCGTCCCCACCTTCTCGTGCGAGCCGATGGTGACGAGGTCAGGAACCTCCTGGTCGGCCCGCCGGAAGGCGAGCACCTCCTCCACGGACGGCCTCGGCATCGTCCGCTCGAGGAACCCGTACTGGATCATCCAGTTGTCGTCGTAGAGCTTCGAGAGGTACGAGCGGCCGGAGTCGGGGAAGAGCATGAGCACCCGCGAGTCAGGCCCGAGCCGCCGGGCGACCTGGAGCGCCGCCCAGGCAGTCGTCCCCGACGAGCCCCCGACGAGGAGACCTTCCTCCCGAGCGAGCCGACGGGCGGTGAGGAAGGAGTCGCGGTCGGAGACGCGCACCCACTCGTCGATGACGCTGCCGTCGAGCGTCGAGGGCCAGCACTCCTTCCCGATGCCCTCGACGAGGTAGGGACCCTGGGGGTGCTCGGCGTCCTCGGTGAAGGCCGAGCCCTCGGGGTCGACCGCGACGATCCGCACCTCGGGCTTGCGCTCCTTGAAGTAGCGGCCGACGCCGGTGATCGTCCCTCCCGTCCCGACGGAGATGACGATCGCGTCCACCTCGCCGCCGTCCGTCTGCTCCCAGATCTCGGGCCCCGTCGTCGCGTAGTGCGCCTCCGGGTTCGCGGGGTTCGAGTACTGATCCGGCTTGAAGCCGCCGGGGATCTCCTCCGCGAGCCGATCGGAGACCGAGTAGTAGCTCTCGGGCGAGGAGGGCTCGACGGCGGTCGGCGTGATCACGACCTCCGCCCCATACGCCCGCAGCATCGCGATCTTCTCCTGCGACATCTTGTCCGGCATGACGAAGATGCAGCGGTAGCCGCGGAGCGCGGCCACCATCGCGAGCCCGACGCCCGTGTTGCCCGAGGTCGGCTCGACGATCGTCCCGCCTGGCTTCAGCCGGCCCTCCCGCTCGGCGGCCTCGACCATCGCGAGCCCGATCCGGTCCTTCACCGAGCCGCCGGGGTTGAGGTACTCGAGCTTCGCGAGCAGCTCCCCCGGCACCTCCCGGGAGAGCTTCTCGAGCCGGACGATCGGAGTGCCTCCGACGAGCTCGAGCACGGTGGGGTAGACCCGGCGTGCCACCTCCGGGAGGAAGCCTACTTCCTCGGTCTCGCCCTGGTGGCAAGCGCCGGTGCGCGGCGCGGGATGTCGCAGGGACCGCCGCGACTGGCTCAGTGGCGGAAGTGCCGGCGGCGCGTGAACACCATCGCCGCCCTCGCTCGCTCGACCGCCTCGATCACCTCGTCGTCGCGCTTCGAGCCTCCCGGCTGGACGATCGCGCGCACGCCCGCCTCGAGCGCGAGCCTCGGCCCGTCGGCGAAGGGGAAGAAGGCATCGGAGGCGAGGACCGAGCCTCGGGTCTCGTGACCGAGCTTGAGCGCCTTCTCGACGGCGATCCGCACGGCCTCCACGCGGCTCGTCTGGCCGGCGCCGATGCCGATCGTCTGTCCGTTCTTCGCGAGCACGATCGCGTTCGAGTCGACGTGCTTCACTACCGTCCACGCGAACCGGAGGTCGCGCCACTCGTGCTCCGCGAGCCGGCCGCAGACGACCTCCATCTCCTCCTCGGCCGCGCTCCCCGCGTCGCCGTCCTGGACGAGGAGGCCGCCGAGCACGCGCCGGTAGTCGCGCTCCGGCTCCGCCGGGTTGCGACGCTCGAGGTCGTTGAGGACGCGCGTCGCCTTCCGGGCGAGCGCCTCCATCGCCTGCTCGTCGTAGCCCGGCGCGAAGAGCACCTCGACGAAGTGCCGCGCGAGCTCCTCGCCGAGCGCGGCCGTCACCGCTCGATTGAGGACGACGACGCCGCCGTACGCCGACACGGGGTCGGCCGCGAGCGCGCGCTCGTACGCCTCCTCGATCGAGGGGGCAACCCCGACCCCGCACGGGTTCGCGTGCTTCACGATGACGCAGGCGGGCTCCGCGAGCTCCCGGATGAGGAGCCGACCGGCGGAGAGGTCGTTGAGGTTGTTGAAGGAGAGCGGCTTCCCGTGCAGCTGCTCGACGCGCGAGAGGAGGTGCCTCCGCCGACCGCGCTCGGCGTAGTACGCGGCGCCCTGGTGCGGGTTCTCCCCGTAGGCGAGGTCGAGCACCTTGTCGAAGGTGGGGACGAGCGTCTCCGGGAAGCGCTCGTCGCGCTGGAAGAAGCGCGCGATCGCGGACTCGTAGGCCGCAGACGCGGCGAAGGCGATGCCCGCGAGCCTGCGCCGCGTCTCGAGGGAGGTCCGCCCTCCGCAGGCACGCAGCTCCGCGAGGACAGCGTCGTAGTCCCCCGGCCGGCAGACGACGGTCACGTCCCGGAAGCTCTTCGCCGCCGCCCGGAGCATGGCCGGGCCTCCGACGTCGATCATCTCAACGACCTCCTCTTCCTCGAGCCCCGGACGGTCGGCGACGAGCTCGAAGGGGTAGAGGTTCACGCACACGAGGTCGAAGGGCTCGATCCCGTGCGCGGCGAGGGCGCGCATGTCGTCCTCGAGGTCGCGGCGAGCGAGGATGCCCGCGTGGATGCGGGGGTGGAGCGTCTTCACCCGCCCGCCGAGCATCTCGGGGAACCCCGTGAGCGCCTCCACCCGCGTCACCGCGACGCCAGCGTCCTCGAGCGCGGTCGCGGTGCCGCCGCTCGCGACGAGCTCGAAGCCGACGTCCTCAAGCCCCCGGGCGAAGGCGAGGACCCCCTCCTTCTCGTAGACGGAGATCAGCGCCCGCACAGCTCGCGCACGATCCGCGGGAGGAGCCGATGCTCGGCCTCGTGCACCCGCTCCCGGAGCGTCTCGACGGTGTCTCCCTCGAGCACCGGGACGGGCTCGGTCGCGATGACGACGCCGGTGTCAACCCCCTCGTCCACGTAGTGGACAGTGGCCGCAGCCTCGGTCGCACCGGCCGCGAGGAGGTCCTCGAGCGGGTGCGGCCCCGGGAACTCCGGCAGCGGCGCAGGGTGGATGTTCACGACGTGGTCGGGGAAGCGGCGCAGGAACGCAGGTGTGAGGAGGTGCATGTACCCCGCGCAGACGACGAGCTCGACCCGGTGCTCGGCGAGCCAGTCGGCCATCGCGAGGTCCCGCTCCTCGCGGCTTGGGTACTCCTCGAGCGGGAAGACGGCGGTCGGCACGCTCGCCGCTCGGGCCCGCTCGAGCGCGCGCGCTCCCGGGACGTTCGAGGCGACGGCGGTCACCGGCAGGCCGTCGTCGAGGAGCGCTTGGAGGTTCGTCCCCTCGCCGCTGACGAGGACGCCGATCACGCGCGCACGATCCTCCCGATGACGAGCTCGTCGCCCGGATCCGGAACGACGGCGCAGTACCCGATCCCGAGGTTGAACACCCGCCGTAGCTCCCCCTCCTCGACGTGGCGCGCAAGCCAGCGGAAGACCGGGGGCCGAGGCCACGCGTCCCAGTCGATCTCCGCCCGCAGCCCAGGGGGGAGGATGCGGGAGAGGTTGCCGAGGATCCCGCCGCCCGTCACGTGCGCGAGCCCGCGCACGTCGAGCGTCCGCCGCAGTCGGCGCACGTCCTCGAGGTAGAGGCGGGTGGAAGCGAGGAGATCCTCGCCCGCGTAGTCCTCCTCCTCGAGGATGCGGCGGACGAGCGTGAAGCCGTTCGCGTGCACGCCGGCCGAGGGGAGCCCGACGACGACATCACCCTCCTCGATGCGGGAGCCGTCGATGACGTCCTCGGAGGCGACGACGCCGACGCACGTGCCGACGACGTCGAGCTCGCCCTCGCGGTAGACCCCGGGGAGCTCGGCCGTCTCCCCCCCGACGAGGGCGACGCCCGCCTCTCGGCAGACCTCGGCCGCCCCCTCGACGAGCTCGGCGACCTGCTCGAGGTCGATCTCGCTCGCGGCCACGTAGTCGAGGAGGATGAGCGGCTCGGCGCCGCACGTGGCGACGTCGTTCATGCAGTGCGCGGCGAGGTCGGCGCCGCACGCGCGGAGCGCGCCCCGCTCGCGGGCGAGGACGAGCTTCGTCCCCACCGAGTCGGTCGAGGCGGCGAGCAGCTTCCCGTCGCCGAGGGGGTGAAGGCCGGCGAAGCCCCCGAAGCGCGTCGCCCCGGTGGACTCGACCGCCGCCCGCAGCCGCTCGACGAGGGCCTCCGCCTTCGCGAGGGAGACCCCCACCTCCGCGTACGTCTGCGTCTTCCGCGTCACGGGGCGAGTGTAGGCGCCCGGGTCGGCCGGACCACCGGCGGAACCGCCCCCGACCCGGACGCCGTTCCCTGCCCTCTACAGTGGCGGCGGTGGCTACGACCTCGCTCCTCACGAGCTGGACGTTCGCCCCCCTCCAGCTCCTCCCCATCGCGCTCGTCGCGATCGCGTACGCCGTGCGCGCGCGGACGCTTGCCCGCCGTGGCCAGCCGGTGCCCAGCTGGCGAATCGCCCTCTTCGCGCTCGGGATCGCGCTGCTCCTCGTCGCCGTCGCCTCGCCGGTGGCAGCGGTGGCCGAGGACGAGCTCTTCTCCTTCCACATGCTCCAGCACCTCCTCCTCGGCGACCTCGCGCCCCTCTGCCTCCTCGCCGGCCTCACCGGGCCGCTCCTCCGCCCCATCCTCGCGCTCCCCGGCGTCCTCCGGCTCAAGGTCTTCGCGAACCCGCTCGTCGCGCTCCCCGTCTGGAGCCTCAACCTCGGCCTCTGGCACCTGCCCGCGCTCTACGAGGCCTCGGTCGAGAACGGCGCCGTGCACGCGCTCCAGCACCTCGCGTTCTTCTCCGCCGGGATCGTCCTCTGGCTGCCCGTCCTCGAGACGCTGCCCGCACCGGAGTGGTTCGGCACCGGCTGGAAGCTCGGCTACGTCGTGTCGGTCCGGCTCGTCGGCACGCTCCTCGGCAACGTCTTCGTGTGGGCCGGTGAGCCCTTCTACGACGTCTACGACACCGGCCGCGACTACCTCGGCCTCTCGCCGGAGGCTGACCAGAGCCTCGCCGGCTCGATCATGATGCTCGAGGGCTCGCTCGTGACGGTCGTCGCCATCGCCTGGCTCTTCCTGCGACTCGCGCAGGAGGGCGAGGCCCGCCAGCGGCTCCTCGAGCGCGGGCTCGACGAGCGGACGGCTCGTCGCGCCGTCCGCTACCGCCGCTGGCAGGAGCTCACGTAGCTCCCTCCGCGCGCGAGCCGACCGAGTCGGCGATCGCCGAGAGCTCCGCGAGCGCCGACTCGAGGTCCTCGGCGATCTCCTGCGCGATCACATCGGGTGGCGGCAGGTTCTCCAGGTCCTCGAGGGACTCGTCGCGCAGCCAGACGAGGTCGAGCGACACCTTGTCCCGCTGGAGGAGCTCGTCGTAGGTGAAGCGCCTGAACCGCTCCGTCTCCTCGCGTGCCGCGAAGCAGGCGATGAAGTCCTGGAGGTGCTCGTAGCGGAGGGGGTTCTGCTTC
>JAVQXS010000019.1:0-11855 GCA_033578065.1 Thermoleophilia bacterium | reverse complement strand
CGTGAGCGCGATGAGCGTCTCGACCTTCCCGTAGTCGGACGGCGTGAGGTAGCGGGTGTAGAGCGGGAGCAGAAGGACGGCGAGGATCCGCGAGACGAGGCCGCCGAGGCCGTAGATCGCGGAGTGCTTGCCGAGCCGCCTGAGCTCCGCGCCCAGAGCCATCAGAGGCGAGCGTAGAGGTCGAGGAGGCGGTCGGCGACGCGCTCGAGGTCGTGGACGCGCTCGACGTACGCCCGGGAGGCCTCGCCGAGCCGGCGCCGCTCGGCGGCCGAGGCGACGAGCGGCTCGAGCGTCGCGCGGAGGGCGTCTCTCGTCGTCGAGACGATGGGGACGCGCGTGCCGAACGCTTCCTCGGTGCGTCGGACGCCGTCCTCGCGCAGGTAGCCGACGACGGGCTTGCCGAGCGCCATGCACTCGATCGCGAAGAGGCCGTACCAGCCGGAGTTGAGCTGGTCGACGACGAGGTCGGCCTCGCGGTAGCGCTCGAAGGCCTCGTCGTGGCGGAGCCCCTCGACGAGGACGAGATCGGCGTCGAGCCCTTCGCAGGCGGCGACGACGTGCTCGGTGCCCTTCCGCGTCCGCGACGAGGGGGCGTGGAGGATGACGGGTCGCGCCCGGTCGCTCGGGTACGCCGGCTCGATCGAGCGGACGTCGATCCCGGGCGGGAGCACCTCCGCCTCGGGAACCCACCGCAGCGCGTCGTACGAGCCGACGAGCTGCGCTCCAGCCTTCCGGCCAGCCGCGAGCTCGTGCGGGGGCTTGCCGCGGATGTCCGAGCCGAGGTAGTGCATGACGGAGCGCTTCCGGAAGAGCTCGAGCAACGGGTACTGGAGCGACTGCGGCACGAGGGTGAGGCCGAAGTAGAAGTGGAAGACGTCTGCCCAGGGGAGGAGGCGCGCGAGCGCCCGCCAGGCAGCGAGCTGTCGGCGGACGAAGCCCCCCCGGCGATCGAGCGACCAGTCGGCCTCCGGATGGAGCGGGTAGCGGTTGAAGACGACGAGGCGCGCGTCGACGCCACGGCGTCGGAGCGCCTGCACGTTCGCCCACGGGACGCCAGCGGTGTTCACCGGGCAGTGGACGACGCGGAGGGGCCGTCGACTCACTCGAGGTGGATGCCGTCGGCTGCGAGCTGCTGGAGACGGCGCTTGGACTCGGCGGCGATCATCGCGCGCATCGTCTCCCCCATCGTCCGGCCCGGGTAGACCCAGATCTCGGGGTGGACGAGCACCTGGAGCCAGGGGAACGCTCCCGCTCGAAGCTCCTCGTGCGGGCAGCCGGCCCGCCAGCGCTGGTTCGAGTCGGAGCGGTACGTCTGCGGGGAGAAGTACGGCGCGGCGTAGACGTTGATCGCCCCCTCCACGGGCTCCGACATCGTCGCCGGGTCGGGGTTGTGCCAGGAGAGGACGCGGTCGAAGCGGCCGTCGAGCTCGACCCGCGGGTACACGGCGTGGAGGCCGACGGCGTGCCCGAGCTCGCGCAGCCGCGCGATCGCGGCGACGCCTTCCCTCGAGGCGAGGTTGTAGAAGACGGACTCGGTCATGAGGAGGTACGTCGTGCGCACGCCGAGCTCGGCCTCGAGCTCCGCCATCGTCAGCGCGGCCACGAGCGAGAGGTCGACGTCGTGGCGGAGGAAGAGGTCGCCCTGCTGCGGCGGCTCCCCGAAGGTGCGGAAGCGGTAGCCGCCCGCGCGGGCAGCCTCGAGGATCTCCTGGTAGTGATCGAGGTCGAAGCTGCAGCTCATCGCGCGCCCCGTCGAGCGGGCGGCCTCGATCCTGCGCTCGGCCGCTGCACGGGCGCGGATGCTAGCCCGTTCAGCGGGTGGCGCCGCCCGGCGGCAGAAGCCACGGCGAGACGCGCTGCCAGCGCTCGATCTCGCAGCCGTCGACGCGCGTGAGGGTCGTCCAGATCCTCGTCCCTTGCACCGATCCGACAACCCGGGCGACCTGCGGTCCCCCGTAGATCATCGTGCAGGCCGTGCTCGGCGGCACCGGGGCGAAGAGCTTCGGCCCTCCAGCGGCGAGGCGTCGGCAGGCGAGCGCTGGCCGGGGGTGCGTTCCGCGCGGCGGGTCGCAGCGCAGCGTCCAGACGACGGGGGCGCTTCCGTCCCGCCCGTTCTCCCAGTACGTCACCTTGAGCCACGTCGGACCGGAGGTGCCGGCCATGCCTCCGGCGCAGGCCGCGAGCGCGATGACGGCGAGGACCGATGCGACGAGCGCGCGCATGACGCCAGCGTAGCGCCGGCTACCCTGGGGCGCGTGCGAAGCCTCGATCGCCGGCGGACGCTCGTCGTCGCCGCGGCCATCGCGGCCGCTGCGCTCTCCCTCCCCCTCGCGGCACGGGCGCTCCAGCCGAGACTCGGCGAGGACACGCTCTGGGCGAACGCGCTCGCCTCCCTCGGAGGCACGATGCGGCCGGGCGACTTCGGGTACGTCTTCCTTCCCGCGGGCGACGAGGTGCTCGCCGGGCGCAGCCCGTACATGGACGCGGACGAGTTCGAGGGCCCCCCGCAGGCCCCCTACGCGTACCCCCCTCTCCTCGCCGTGCTCGTCGCGCCCCTGTCTGCCCTGCCGGAGGAGGTGCGAGGGGCGTTCCTCCCCGGGATCCTCTTCAGCCTCGCGCTCGTGGCTGCGATGGTCGGAGGCCTCGCGCTCCTCGGGGTGCGCGACTGGCGCTGCTACCCGGTCGCGCTCCTCGCTCCGTTCACGCTCGAGGCGATCGAGTACGGCGCCGTGGGCCCGATCCTCCTGCTGCTCCTCGCGGTCGCGTGGCGCCTCCGCGAGCGGGCGCTCCCCGCTGGGCTCGCGGCGGCGGGGCTCGTCGCGCTCAAGCTCTTCCTCTGGCCGGTGCTCGCCTGGCTCGCCTTCACGGGTCGTGCTCGTGGCGTGCTCGTCGCCGTCGTGGCGACGCTCGCCCTCGTCGCCGGCTCCTGGGCCGCGATCGGCTTCCGCGGCCTCGTCGAGTACCCGCGTCTCCTCCGCAAGCTCGTCGAGGTCGAGGCGGAGCAGTCGTACTCCGTGCTCGCCATCCTCCGCGCCCTCGGCGTCCCGGAGACGGGAGCGCGCGCGCTCGTGCTCGCAGCGGGCGTCGTCCTCCTCGGCTTCGCCTGGCGGGCGGCCCGTGACGTGCGGCTCGAGCCCGTCGACCGCGACCGCGTCTCCCTCGGTCTCGTGCTCGCGGCCGCCCTCGTCGCGACCCCGATCCTCTGGCTCCACTACCTCGTGCTCCTCTACGCGCCGATCGCGCTCTTCCGACCGCGCCTCTCGTGGGTCTGGGTCGTCCCCCTCGCGCTCAGCGTGCTCGAGTGGCGCGACTGGTACCGGGGCTGGCCGCGCGGGGAGCTCGACGCGCTCCTGAGCGTCGCGGCTGTGACCGCGATCGTGCTCGCCGCGACGCTCCGGCCGCGGCGGCCCCCGGCCGTGGAACGGATCGATGCCGCAGCCGCGTAGACTCGCGCCGTGGCTCTGAGCGGGAAGCGCATCGTCATCACGGGCGGCGCGGGGTTCATCGGCACCACCCTCGCCCGCCGTCTCGTGGACGAGAACGAGGTGATCGCGGTGGACAACCTCCACCGGAACTCCCTCGCAGGGACCGACCTCGAGCGCCACGAGCGCTTCTCCTTCGTGGAGGCGGACGTGCTCGACGGCCCGGCCCTCGCCCGCATCGTGCGGGGAGCGACCCACCTCGTGCACGCGGCGGCGATCGCCGGCGTGGACACCGTGCGGGAGAGCCCCGTGCGCACGATGCGCGTGAACCTCATCGGGACGTACAACGCCCTCGAGGCCGCGCTCGCGACGCAGGACACGATCGAGCGCGTCGTCGCGTTCTCGACGAGCGAGGTGTTCGGGGCGTACGCGTACAAGGTCGACGAGGAGCACGTGACGACGCAGGGCTCCGTCGGCGAGGCGCGCTGGACGTACGCCGTCTCGAAGCTCGCCGGCGAGCACATGGCCCATGCCTACCACGACGAGCTCGGGCTGCCGACCGTCTGCGTGCGGCCGTTCAACGTCTACGGGCCGGGGCAGATCGGGGGCGGCGCGATCCGGGCCTTCATCGAGACGGCGCTTGCCGGGCGCGACCTCGTCATCCACGGCGATGGCTCGCAGATCCGCGCGTGGTGCTACGTCGACGACATGGTGGACGCGCTCCTGCTCACGCTCGAGCACCCGAGCGCGGTCGGCGAGAGCTTCAACGTCGGCAACGCGCGCTCGGCGGTGACGATCTACGACCTCGCGCAGCGGATCAAGCGGCTCACCGGGTGCCCGGGCGAGCTCGTCTTCGCGCCCCTCCACTACACGGACGTCGAGCTCCGCGTGCCGAACGTCGAGAAGGCGCGGCGGCTCCTCGGCTTCGAGGCGAAGGTCGAGCTCGACGAGGGGCTCGAGCGGACGATCGCCTGGTACCGGGCGCGGCTCGGGGCGGCGAGGGCGTGAGCGGGCCGATTCGGCTCGCGCGACCCGACGTCGGGGAGGTGGAGCTCGCCGCCGTCGCGGAGGTGATCGCGAGCGGGCAGCTCACGATGGGGCCGAAGGTCGCGGAGCTCGAGGAGGCGCTCGCGCGCGCCGTCGGCACCGCGCACGCCTCGGCGGTCTCCTCGGGGACGGCGGCGCTCCACCTCGTCCTCCTCGCGCTCGGGATCGGCCCCGGCGACGAGGTGGTCGTCCCTGCGTACACGTTCCCGGCGACGGCGAACGCGGTGTCGCTCTGCGGCGCGCGGGCGGTGCTCGCCGATGTCGATCCCGACACCTGCCTCCTCGATCCCGGTGCGGTTGCTGCCGTCGTCGGCCCCCGCACGCGGGCGGTCATCGCCGTCCACCTCTTCGGGCGTCCGGCTCCCTGGGAGGCGCTCCAGACTGCCGTGCCGCAGGACGTCCTCCTCCTCGAGGACGCAGCGGGCGCGCTCGGCGCTCGCTACCGGGGAACGCCGTGCGGCGCGCTCGGCGTCGCCGCGTGCTTCTCCTTCCACCCGCGGAAGATCGTCACGACCGGAGAGGGAGGCGCGGTGACGACCGACGAGGCCGCGCTCGACGCCGCGGTTCGTCGCCTCCGCCACCATGGCTGGACGGCGGCCGGGGACATGCCCTCGCCCGGGCTCAACTACCGGCTGTCCGATCTCGCGTGCGCGATCGGGATCCCGCAGCTCAGGCGCCTCGAGGAGCTCCTCGCGGCGCGGGAGCGCGTCGCGGGGTGGTACACGGAGCGGCTCGAGGGTCTCGTGGAGACACCCGGCGTCGATGCGGGGGACCGTCACGGCTGGCAGGCGTACGTCGTCCAGCTCGACCGCCGAGACGAGGCGCTCGCAGGGCTCCGGGAGGCGGGCATCGAGGCGCAGATCGGCACCTGGGCGCTCCACCACCTGGCCCCCTACCGCGACCAGGGCCCCTTCCCCGGCGCCGAGCGGGCCTTCGCGCGCGCGCTCGCGCTCCCGCTCGCGACGACGACGACCGAGGCGGAGGTCGAGCGGGTCACGCGTGTGCTCGCGCGCTACGCGTGATCCGGACCGCCTCGTGGGGTCGACTCGAGCGGATCGCACCACCCCGGGGTCAGGTCCCAAACGTTGCAGCGGAGGGTGCGAGGGGCAACCCGTGCAACGGGTGGGACCTGACCCCTGTTGCGCTGCAACGTTCGGGACCTGACCCCACCCCGATGCGGGGAGCAGATCCGCCCGCTCCGGCGGCGTTGGTACCGTCGCCGCGTGCTCGGGGACGTCCTGCAGACGGCGCTCCGCGACCGGGGGACGGCGTGAGCCGGCGGACGCGGATCGCCGGGACGCTCGTGCTGACGGCGGCCGCGGTCGCGTACCTCGCGTGGAAGATCGAGCTTCGGACGATGGTCGAGGTCCTCCGCGGGGCGAGCCTCGCCTGGTTCGCGCTCGCCGTCGCCATCATGGCGGGAACCGTGCCGGTGCTCGCGGCGCGCTGGGGGTGGCTGCTCGAGGCGCAGGGCATGCCCGAGCGGCTCCCGTGGCTCACGCGCACGTACTTCGCCGCCTACGCCGCCGGGCAGATCCTGCCGACCGCGCTCGGCGGAGACGCGCTCCGGATCGTCGAGACCGCGAGGCGCCATCGGGGGAGGACGGCGGTGGCGACGGGGATCGTCCTCCTCGAGCGCGGGCTCGGGGGCGGGGCGACGGTGCTCCTCGGCGCGGTCGGCTTCCTCCTCTCGATCGGTCGCACGGACGTGAGCGCGTACCTCTGGATCGAGGGCGCCTTCGTCTTCGGGACGATCGCCCTCTCCTTCCTCTTCTTCGCTCGTTCGGCGCGGCCGCTGCTCCGGCTCGCGCAGCCGGCGCTCGAGCGGCTCCGGATCGCGGGAGCGCTGCGCGCCTTCTACGAGGGGATCCACCACTACCGGAGCCGCCCGCGGCTCCTCGCCCAGGTGCTCGTCGTCACCCTCGCCGTCCAGGCCGTCCGCATCCTCGCCATCTGGGCCTCCGCGAAGGCGGTCGGCATCGACCTCGACGTCTGGGCGGCCTACGTCATGGGGCCGCTCCTCTTCCTCGTCATGCTCATTCCCTTCACCCTGAACGGGATCGCGGTGCGGGAGGCGTTCTTCGTGAGCTTCCTCGGCACGCTCGGGGTCGGCGCGAACGAGGCGTTCGCAGCCGGGTTCGTCTACTTCCTCGTCGTCGTCTGCCTCGCGCTGCCGGGCGCGCTCCTGCTCCTCGCGAGCGGGCTTCGGGGCGGTGCTCGCGCGGGGGTCGAGCATGGCTGACGGTGGCGTACCCGACGTCGCAGTCGTCGTCGTCACCTACGACGCCCTCCCCTGGATCGAGCCGTGCCTCGAGAGCGTCTCGGGGGTGCCGACCGTCGTCGTCGACCACGGATCGCGCGACGGCACGGTCGCGCTCGTCCGCGAGCGCTTCCCGGACGTCCAGGTTGTCGAGCAGCGGAACCTCGGTCTCGCGGCCGGCTGGAACCGCGGGATCAGCGAGACCGAGAGCCGCTACGTCCTCCTCCTCAACGCCGACGCCTGGCTCGTCGGCGACGCGCTCGAGCGGCTCGTCGCCTTCGCCGACGCCCGGCCGCGGGCCGCCGTCATCGGCCCTCGCTTGCGCTACCCGGACGGGCGGCTCCAGCCGTCGCTGCGGGCCTTCCCGACCGTCTGGCGGCTCGCGACCGAGTACCTCTTCCTGCGCAAGCTCGCTCCGCGCTCGCGCGCGCTCAACGCCTTCTACGGCGCAGGCTTCGACCACGACGAGGTGCGGGAGGCGGAGTTCCTGAAGGGCGCCTGCCTCCTCGTCCGGCGGGCGGCGATCGACGAGGTCGGCATGCTCGACGAGGCGTACTTCCTCTTCGGCGAGGAGGTCGACTGGTGCTACCGCTTCCGGCAGGCGGGCTGGGAGGTCGTCTTCTTCCCCGGCGCCGAGTGCGTCCACGTTGGCGGAGCGGCGCACGGGGGCCGGCTCTCCCGGGAGATCCTGCGGGGTCACCTCCGCTTCCTCGCGACGCATCGGGGGCCCGGTGAGGCGGAGCGCGCACGCCGCCTCCTCCTCGCCTCGATGCGGCTGCGCGCGCGGATCTTCCGAGGGGAGCGCGCGCGTGCGGCACGCGAGGCTGCGGACTGGCTCGCGTCCGGCTCCGCGGCGGATCTCCTCGCACGATGAGCGAGCTCGTCCTCGCTCTCCGTCTCGCCGGGGCGCTCGCGCTCCTCCTCCTGCCGGGCTGGCTCCTCGCGCGCGCGCTCGGCGTCGGGGGGCTCGCGCCGACGCTCTCCTGGTCGCTCACGCTCCTCTTCGGCGCGCTCGCGGCGACGTTCGCGGTCGGTGGCTCGATCGAGACGGCGCTCGTCCTCCTCCTCGTCGCCTCGCTCGCCCTCCTCGGGCTCGCTCGCCGGAGTCGCGGGCCGCGCGAGGGGACGCGCGCGCCGGCGACGCGGGTCGCCGCGGCCACGGGCGTCGTCGTCGGAATCCTCCTCTGGCCGATCGCCGGCTCGGTGCGCGGCGACGGCCTCTTCCACCTCGCCCGCGCGCGGAAGCTCCTCGAGCTCGACGGCCTCTCGCTGCGCGCGGTAGGGGAGTTCGTGGACGCGAGCCTCCATCCCGGCTACGCGTTCCCGCTCTGGCACGGGCTCCTGGCCGCGATCGCGCGCATCGCAGGGGTCGATCCCGAGGAGGTCGTGCGCCACCTGCCCACGCTCCTCGCCCCGCTCGCCGTCGTGCTCGCGTACGAGGCAGGGTGGGCGCTCTTCCGCCGGGCCTGGGCGGCGGGCACGGTGGCAGGCGCGCAGCTCGCGCTCGTCTGCCTCGCCCCGCCGAGCGGCGGAGCCTACCGCGTGCTCTCCCTCCCCGCCACCGCCTCCTCCGAGCTCCTCGTCCCCGCCGCCCTCGCCCTCGCGCTCGCGACGGTCCGCTCCCCCTCTCCTGCGCTCGCGCTCTCGACCGCCGCGGGCGGGCTCGTCCTCGCGGTCGTCCACCCGACGTACGCGCTCTTCCTCTGGGTGCCGCTCGTCGGCTTCCTCGCCGTCCGGCTGCTCTGGGAGCGGCGTGACCTCGGGGCGGGCGCGCTCGCGCTCGGCGCGCTCGCCGTCCCCGCCGCGCTCTTCATGCTCTGGCTCTTGCCCGCGATCCGAGAGACGGCATCCGTCTCGCCGGACGCAGCCGAGGTGCGGCGGGCCTTCCGTCAGTACGAGGGCCAGCTCGACGTCCGCTCGGAGCGGAGCTACAGCCTCGCTCCGGAGGTGTTCACGCGGCGCGGCGCGGTGGCGATCGCGGGGCTCTGCCTCATCCCGCTCGCCGGCCTCGCGGCCAGGCGGCGCTGGGCGGCGTACGTCGTCGGTGGCTCGCTCGCCGTCTTCGCGCTCACGCTCGTGCCGCTCGTCTTCACGGCCTTCTCCGACCTCGTCTCGATCTCCCAGGCGCGGCGGCTCGCCGGCTTCCTCCCCGTCGCGGTCGCCCTCGCGGGGGGGCTCGGGGTGCTCGCGCGGCTGCTGGGGCCGCTCGTCCTCCCGCTCGCGCTCGCCGCCGGGATCGCGCTCGAGTGGCTCTTCCCCGGCGACTTCGGCTACGTGCTCCGCGATCCCGGCCCAGCGCTCGTCACCTGGATCGCGGTCGTGGGAGCGGTCATCGCGCTCGTCGTCGGCTGGCGCAGGCGAGGACCGGCGCTCGAGGCGACCGCCTCGCTCGCGGCGGCGCTCTTCCTCGCCCCGGTCGTCGCCTCCGGCCTCTGGAGCTGGTCGGCACCACCGCCCGACCCAGGCGCGCTCACGCCCGGGCTCGTCGAGGCCGTGCGGGAGGAGGTGCCGACGCGCGCGATCGTGTGGTCGGATCCGCAGACGAGCTACCGGATCGCGGCGGTCGCTCCCGTCTTCATCGCGGTCGCGCCCCCGGGGAACGTCGCCGACACGGAGGCCAACCGTCCCTACGAGCGCGCCCGCGACTTCCGCCGGTTCCTCCGCACCGGCGACCTCCGGATTCCCCGGAGCTACGGGGCCGCGTACCTCGTTGCCGACCGTCGGCTCGGAGAGCGCGGGCTCGACCTCCCCGTCCTCTACCGGGACGAGCGGTTCACGCTCTACCGGCTCCCGGGCGTGCCGTAGCCGCCGCCGCCGGGCGTCTCGATCCGCACGAGGTCGCCGGGCTCGAGGTCGCGGGTCGCGAACGCCGGCAGCTCCTCGCCGTTCAGGAGGTTGCGGCCGGGGAGGCCGTCGCCGCCGCCCGCTTGTCCGCGGGGCGCGAGCGCACGCCGTTGCGTGAGGAGCGAGAGGCGGCAGGGCTCGAGCACGCGGAGCTCGCGGATGACGCCGTCGCCGCCCCGGTGGAGGCCCGCTCCGCCCGATCCGAGCCGCAGCGCGTAGCGCTCGACCCGCAGCGGGTAGGCGAGCTCGAGCGCCTCGATCGGCGTCGTCAGCGTGTTCGACATCGCGACGTGGACGCCCGACGGGCCGTTGGCGTCCGGACACGCGCCCTGCCCGCCGCCGATCGTCTCGTAGTACGTGAAGCGATCGTTCCCGAGGACGACGTTGTTCATCGTCCCCTGGCCCTGCGCGGGCACGGGGAGCGCCTGCCCGAGCGCGCGGAAGACGACGTCGACGATCCGGCTCGAGGTCTCCGTGTTCCCCGCGGCGACGGCAGCGGGCGGCCGGGCGTTGACGAGCGAGCCCTCGGGCGCGCGCACGGTGACCGGCACGAACGCGCCGCCGGAGGCGGGGAGATCGGGCGCGGTGAGGCAACGGACGACGTAGAAGCAGGCGGAGCGGGTGACCGCGAGCGGGCAGTTAAGGTTCCCGGCCTGCTGAGGCGCCGTGCCGGCGAAGTCGATCTCGATCGCCTCGCCGGCGATCGTGACCGTCGCCCGGATCGGAAGCTCGCCGTCCTCGGTCTCGAGAACGTCCTGCGCTGCCCAGCTCCCGTCGGGGAGCTCGCGGATCGCCGCGCGCACGACGCGCTCCGAGTAGGCGAGGAGCTCGCCCATCGCGGCGGCGACGCGGTCGCGACCGCGGCGGGCACAGAGCTCGGCGAGCCGACGAGCGGCGAGGTGGTGCGCGGCGAGCTGGGCTTGGAGGTCGCCGCGCCGCTCCTCCGGGTTCCGCATCCGGGAGACGAGCGTCTCCACGACGTCCTCGTCGAGGCGCGTCGGCGGGATGACGACCCCCTCCTCCTCGAGGCGCCGTGAACGGGCGGGGAGGCTCCCCGGCTCCGACCCGCCGACGTCGGCGTGGTGGGCGCGCGAGACCGCGTACCCGAGCTCGTGGCGGGTGACGATCGTGAGGTCGGGGAGGTGCGTGCCGCCCGCGTAGGGGTCGTTGAGGATCCACGGCTCGCCGAGCGCGGGGCGCTGCGCGCGCACGGCTGCGACCGCTTCCGGCATCGCGCCCAGGTGGACGGGGATGTGCTCCGCCTGCGTCACCATCCGCCCCTGCTCGTCGAAGAGCGCGGTCGAGCAGTCGCGGCGCTCCTTGATGTTCGCCGAGAAGGCAGAGCGGACGAGGACGGCGCCCACCTCCTCGGCGATCGCCCGCAGCCCGGCGGCGATGACCTGGAGCTCGACGGGGAAGACCGGGATCACCTCCTCCATCGTGGGGAGCGGTGGAGGTCAGGTCTCGATCGTCGCGCCTCGGTGAGACGGACGGGGTCGAGTCCCGATCGGAGCGCCAGGGCCATGTCGTTGGGGGTGCGTGTCCGAGCGTCGAGCGCAGCGATCGGGACCCGACCCCAGGTGTTGGGCGGGATCGCGCGTCTCACCGCCCCTCCCCCCAGCGCAGGACGAGCGTTCCGTACGCGTCCGTCTCCCCCTCCCAGCCTGCGGGCACCCAGGCGGTCGCACCCTCGAGCTCGAGCACCGCTGGGCCGCGCACGGCGCGCTGGGGACCGGAGACGACGAGGGGTGGCCCGGGGCGGACGTCCGCCGTCCGCACGGCGACGAGCTCGATCGTCCGCTCGGGATCGGCGTACCCGTACCGCTCCCGGTGGGCGGCGTGGAAGCGCTCGGCGAGGCGGGGGCCGAGCGGTACGGTGAGCTCGAACGACTGCCCGCGGTAGCGGAGGTCGGCCTCCCCTGCCTCGGGGAGCGGGCCGGCCTCCTCGAGCGCCACGACGTACGAGCGCACGTGGTCGCGACGCTCGTCGGCCGCCGCGAGCCCGAGCGCGGAGAGGACGCCGGCTGCCGCGGGGACGAGGACGGTGCGGATCTCGAGCTCCTCGGCGAGCGCGCACGCGTGCAACGGGCCCGCTCCACCGAAGGCGACGAGCGCGAAGTCGCGTGGGTCGAGGCCCTGCTCGACGGAGACGACACGGAGCGCGCGGGTCATCTCGGCGTCCACGACCTCGATCACCTCCCGAGGGTCGAGCGAGCCCAACGCCCGCTGAGCCGCTCGGCGATCGAGCACGATGCCCCCGGGGAGGCGCTCGGGCAGGCGGT
>JAVQXS010000018.1:0-12111 GCA_033578065.1 Thermoleophilia bacterium | reverse complement strand
TCGATGATCGAGCCCTGACCACGATCTCCCGCACCGTCCTCCGCGAGCAGGTTCGAGAGCTCCTGCTCGAGCGCATCCTCCGCGGCGAGCTCCAGCCCGGCGAGCGGCTCGTCGAGACGCGTCTCGCGCGGGAGCTCGGCACGAGCCAGGCGCCGGTGCGCGAGGCCCTGCGCGACCTCCAGAACATGCGTCTCGTCGAGTCGGAGCCCTTCCGCGGCGCGCGCGTCCGCGCCCTCGACGACGCGGAGCTGCTCGCGGTCTTCCCGGTGCGCGCTGCCCTCGAGGAGCTCGCTGCCCGGGAGGCGGCGAAGCGGGACGGTCGGGACCTGCGGCCGCTCGAGCGGGAGCTCGACGCCATGCGGCGAGCTGCCGCCCGTCGCGACTGGCGGACGCAGATCGCGCACGATCTCGCCTTCCACCGGGCGGTCGTCGAGATGGCGGCCAACGAGCCGCTCCTCCAGAGCTGGCTCGCGCTCCGCCTCGAGGTCTCGACGGCGTTCGCGACGTACTGGACGTACTGGGAGCAGGAGGAGCTCGTCGCCTTCCACGTGCCGATCTACGAGGCGATCGCGGCGGGCGACCCGACCCGGGCCGCGAGCGAGGCGCGCAAGCACGTCCGCAGGACGGAGCGCGTCGTGCGGCGGCGAACGAAGGCGCGGGCGAGCGAGGTGGCGACGTGAGCGACGCGCTCCGGGCGGGCATCGTCGGCACCGGGTTCATCGCTGCGGTCCACGCGGACGCGCTGCGCCGGCTTGGGGTCGAGGTCGTGGGGGCCGTCGGCTCCACTCCCGAGCGGGCGGCGGCGAAGGGTCTCGCTCCCGTCTACGACTCGCTCGAGGCGCTGCTCGCCGACGAGCGCCTCGACGTCGTCCACGTGACGACGCCGAACGCCCTCCACTACGAGCAGGTGAAGGCCGCCCTCGCTGCCGGCAAGCACGTCGTCTGCGAGAAGCCCCTCGCCGTGAGCTCGGCCGAGTCTCGCGAGCTCGTCGAGCTCGCCGAGGCCTCAGGGCTCGTCCACTGCACGAACTTCCACAACCGCTTCTACCCGCTCGTCCAGGAGATGCGCGAGCGCGTGCGCGCGGGCGAGGTGGGGGAGGTGTGGGCGGTTCACGGCGCCTACCTCCAGGACTGGCTCGCCCGTCCCACCGACTGGAACTGGCGCCTCGAGGTCGCACGGGCGGGCCCGCTCCGCGCCGTCGGGGACATCGGCTCGCACTGGCTCGACACCGCGCAGTTCGTCACCGGCCTGCGGGTCGTCGAGGTGCTCGCCGACCTCGCGACGATCCACCGGACGCGTCGTCGTCCTGCGGGCGAGGTCGAGACGTTCGCCGGGCTCGCGGAGGGGGAGGCTGCGACGGAGGAGGTCGCGGTCGACACCGAGGACGTCGCGCACCTCCTCCTCCGTTTCGAGAACGGTGCCCGCGGGGCGCTCGTCGTCTCGCAGGTCGCGCTCGGGCGCAAGAACGCGCTCCGCATCGAGGTCGACGGCTCTCGGCAGGCGCTCGCCTGGGACTCGGAGCGCAACGAGGAGCTCTGGATCGGGCATCGCGACGAGCCGAACGAGGTCCTCCTCCGCAACGGCGCGCTCCTCCATCCGGCCGCGGCCGCCCGCACGCACCTCCCGGTCGCGCACGCGGAAGGGTTCGAGGATGCGTTCCGCGAGCTCTACCGGGCCGTGTACGCGGACGTCGCGCGCGGAGGCCCCTCGGACGAGCCCGACTACCCGACCTTCCGGGATGGCCACGTCGCGAACCTCGTCGGCGACGCCGTCCTGCGCTCTCACCGCGAACGACGATGGGTGGAGGTATCGACGACATGAAGCTCGGTCTGCTCACCGCTCCCTTCCCCCGCCGCTCCCTCTCGGAGGTCGCCGAGTGGGCGGCGAGCGAAGGCTTCGAGGCCCTCGAGGTCGCTTGCTGGCCCGCCTCGGGCAGCGAGCGGCGCCGCTACGCGGGGACGTCGCACATCGACGTCGCCCGGCTCGATGCGGGCGCCGTACGGGACGTCTTCGACCGCACCGGTCTCGAGATCTCCGCGCTCGCGTACTACCCGAACAACCTCCATCCCGATCCGGCCGTGAGGCGCGCCGCGAACGCCCACCTGCGGAAGGTCATCGACGCCGCGGCTGCGCTCGGCGTCGGCGTCGTGGGCACGTTCGTCGGACGCGACCAGACGAAGAACGTGCCGGACAACGTGCGCGAGTTCCGCAAGGTGTGGCCGCGGCTCGTCGCCCACGCGGAGGAGCGAGGCGTTCGGATCGCGATCGAGAACTGCCCCATGATCTTCTCCTGGGACGAGTGGCCGGGCGGGACGAACCTCGCCTCCACGCCTGCGGTCTGGGACGAGCTCTTCGCGATCGTCGACAGCCCGAGCTTTGGCCTCAACCTCGACCCCTCGCACCTCGTGTGGCTCATGATCGACGCCGAGCGGGTCGTCCGCGAGTACGCGTCGAAGATCTTCCACGTCCACGCGAAGGACCTCGAGATCGACCGGGACGGGCTCTACCGCCACGGCACCGTGTCCCTTGGCATGGGGTGGCAGGTGCCCCGTCTCCCGGGGCTCGGAGAGGTTCGCTGGGACCGCTTCCTCGCCGCTCTCTACCGGGCAGGCTACGACTCCGTCATCTCGATCGAGCACGAGGATCGCTCCTTCGAGGGCACCGAGGAGCTCGTGAGGCGCGGGTTCCTCATCGCGCGCGACGCGCTCCGGCCGCTCATCCGCTGAGCCCGGGGGCTGAGCGTCGCCGCCTCGACCGCCGCCTGCCGGGAAGGGATCCGGGGCGGATCCGTCCTGCGCCCAGACCTCGCCGAGCTCGTCAGGCGGACGAGCACGACGAGCACGAGCCGTGGAGGACGACGTCGTGCTGCGAGAGGCGGTAGCCGTGCCAGTTCGCGACGCGCGCGAGCCTCCGCTCGAGGGCTGGGTCCTCGAACGTCTCGATCCGTCCACACGCCCCGCAGACGAGGTGGTGGTGGTGCGCGCCGTCCGGGTGCGCCGGCTCGAAGCGCGTCACGCCGTCCCCGAGGTCGATCCGATGGACGAGCCCGAGGTCGGCGAGCTGCTCGAGAGCGCGGTACACGCTCGCGATCCCGACCTTCTTCCCGTCGCTCCGCAAGCCGTCGAAGAGCTCCTGGGCAGAGAGGCAGCACTCCTGCCGGGCGAGGTAGGCGACGACCTCCTCGCGCGCCGCTCCGGTCCGCGCTCCGGTGCGGCGGAGCGCGTCCCGCACGTGCTCGGCCCAGGCAGCACCCACGCTTCGATAGTAGTGGTTCTCAGGAAGGGCTCGATCTCGGTACGCTCTCCTCATGCGAAAGAGAATCGTTCCCATCAGTCCCCTCGTGAGGCTCGGTGCCGTCGTTGTGGTCCTCCTCGGCGTCGGCGGGTGCGGCGGGGGCTCCGAGCCAGGATCGGAGACGCGGATCGTGGCTGCCCTCTACCCTCTCGAGCTCCTCGCGCGAGAGATCGCTCCCGGTGCCGAGGTCGAGAACGTCACGCCGCCGGGCGCGGAGCCGCACGACCTCGAGCTCACTCCAAGGGACGCTGCGGCGCTCGCGGACGCCGATCTCGTCCTCTACCTCGGCGGCGGCTTCCAGCCCGCCCTCGAGGAGGCGCTCCGGGGACGGGAGAACGCGCTCGACCTCCTCGAGGGGCTCGACCTCCTCGAAGGCTCCGAGCAGGCCCACGAGCGGGACACCGAGGGCTCGAGCGAGCACTCCGACGAGCGCGCGCTCGACCCCCACGTGTGGCTCGACCCGCTTCGCTTCGCGGCGATGGCGGAGCGCGTCGCCGAGGCGCTCGGCGAGCCTGACGCCGCCGCCGACCTCGTGCGCCGGCTCGAGGAGCTCGACCGCGACTTCCGCGAGGGCCTCGCGCGTTGCGAGCGCGACGTGATCGTGACGAGCCATGCGGCCTTCGGCTACCTCGCCGACGCCTATGGGCTCCGTCAGGTCGCGCTCTCGGGGCTCTCCCCCGAGGCCGAGCCGTCGCCCCGGGCGCTCGAGGACCTCGTGGAGGAGGTTCGCTCCTCCGGAGCGACGACGGTCTTCTTCGAGACGCTCGTCTCGCCGAGGATCGCGCAGACGGTCGCGCGCGAAGCCGGAGCTCGAGCCGCAGTGCTCAACCCGCTCGAGGGCCTGACCGAGGAGGAGCTCACCGAGGGTGCAGACTACTTCTCGGTCATGCGGGCGAACCTCGAGGCACTCCGGCAGGCGCTCGGGTGCAGGTAGCGCCGCCCGAAGGAGCGACGGCCGTCGAGCTCCGGTCGGTCTCGTTCGCCTACCCGCGCGGCGGGCCGGTGTTCCGCGACGTCGAGCTGCGCGTCGTGGAGGGCGAGTTCGTCGCCATCGCAGGACCGAACGGCGGAGGGAAGACGACGCTCCTCCGTCTCGTCCTCGGTCTCCTCGCTCCCACCTCGGGATCGGTGCTCGTCTACGGGGAGCCCGCGACGCGCTTCTCGCGTCGCTCCGTGCTCGGGTACCTCCCGCAGCGGGCGCAGCTGCGGGTCGATGCGCCAGTGACGGTGCGCGAGACGGTCGCCGCAGGCCGCCTCGCCGCGACGCGGCTCCTCGGCCCTCTCCGAGCCGACGACCGCGCGAAGGTCGAGGAGGCGATCGCGCGCGTCGGGCTCGCCGGGCTCGAGGACGCGCAGCTCCGGCGGCTCTCGGGCGGCCAGCAGCAGCGCGCGCTCATCGCGAAGGCGCTCGCAGGCGAGCCGTCGCTCCTCGTCCTCGACGAGCCGACGACGGGCGTGGACGCGGAGTCACAGGAGGCGCTGGGGGTGCTCCTCGCCCGCCTCCGCGACGACCTCGGCATGACCATCCTCTACGTCTCCCACGAGTTCGGAGCCGTCGAGCGGCATGTGGGGCGGATCGTCCTCGTTCGAGGGGGGATCGTCTTCGACGGCTCGCCTCGCGATCTCCCCGGGGTCTGGCACGACCCCTCGCACGTCCATGCTTGAGCTCGAGTTCATGCGCCTCGCGCTCGCGGCGGGCGCCGTCGTCGGCGTCGTCGCTCCGGCCGTCGGGTTCTTCCTCGTGCACCGCCAGCTCAGCCTCGTCGGCGATGGGATCGGCCACGTCGCCTTCGCGGGCGTCGCGCTCGGGCTCCTCCTCGACGTCGCTCCGGTCGCCGCGGCGCTCGCCGCCTCGGTCACGGGCGGGGTCGCGATCGAGTGGCTCCGCTCCCGACGGGCGACCGCGGGCGACCAGGCGCTCGCGCTCGTCTTCTACACGGGCATCGCGGCGGGCGTCGTCCTCGTCTCCCTCGCTGGCGCGCTCGACACCGGGCTCTTCCAGTACCTCTTCGGGTCGATCCTCACGGTCACTTGCGAGGAGGTCGCAGTCGTCGCCGCGCTCGGCGCGGCGACGCTCGTCGTCATCGCCCTCCTCTACCGCGCCCTGTGCGCGGTGACGATCGACGAGGAGGGCGCCCGGGTCAGCGGCGTTCCGGTCGCCTCCCTCAACGTCGTCCTCGTCGCCCTCGCCGCGCTCGTCGTCGCCCTCTCGATGCGCATCGTGGGCCTCCTCCTCGTCGCTGCCCTCCTCGTGCTCCCGGTCACGGCGGCGACGCCGCTCGCGTGGAGCCTGCGCTCTGCGCTCCTCCTCTCGGTCGCGGTCGGGCTCGGCTCCGTGCTCTCAGGGCTCGTGATCTCGTACTACGCAAACCTCCCGCCAGGAGGCACGATCGTGCTCGTCGCAGGTGTCGCAGCGCTCGTTGCCATCGCTGTCGGCAGGCTACGTGGCGCCTGACGCCCGGAAGCGCTCGATCGTCTCCCGGATGCCCTCGCTGAGCGGCGTCCGGGGCAGCGGGCCGAGGAGCCGCTCGAGGAGCGTCGCCTCGAGCGCCTCCGGGAAGGGGAGCCGGTCCTCGCCGAAGGCGATCCGACCCGCGACCTCGGGCGCTGCCGCCTCGATCGCGGCGACGATCTCCTCCATGGAGGCGACCTCGCCAGGGTAGTTCGCGACGTGCGCGCCCTCGCGGGCTGCGCGCGCGGCGAGGGCGAAGGCGCGGCCGACGTCGGGCGCGTAGTCGTACTGCGTGCGGCCTCCGTAGGCGATCGAGAAGCCCTCGCTCCGGGCGGCGGCTGCCATCGCGAGCGAGGGGCTCGCGGTGAGCCCCTGGTCGCGGCCCGGCCCGTACACGGTGGACGGCCGGATCCCGATCGAGGGGACGCCGAAGTCCTCCCAGTAGCGGCGCGCGGTGCCCTCGTTCGCGATCTTGTACACGCCGTAGATCGTCGTCGGCGCGCTCCCGCCGGCCTCGGGCGCGGGAGAGGGGTCGGAGGCGCTGTACACCGCCGCGGAGCTCGCGTACGAGAGCCCGGGGATGCGGTCGAGCCGCGCGCGCACCGCCTCGAAGACGACGACCGTCCCGACGACGTTCACGACCGCGCAGCGGACCGGGTCGGCGCGGCAGAACGGCACCTGGAGCGCAGCGAGGTGGACGACCCGCGTGATCCCGTGCTCGTCGAGCGCGTGGCCGAGCTCCTGCGGGCTCGCGATGTCGCCCCGGACGAGCGTGACGCGAGCACGCTCCTCGGCAGAGAGGACGAGCTCGAGCCGCCGCTCGTCGGTCCCGAGGTCGTACCCCACGGGCTCCTCGCCGAGCTCGAGGAGCGCCTTCAGCGTCCACGCGCCGAGGCAGCCGAGCGCGCCGGTGACGAGCGTCCGCTCGCGCTCAGGCACGGGGCGCGTCCTCGTAGACCGTGACCACTTCCGTGTAGAACTCGATGGCGGCACGGCCCTGCTCGTGCGGGCCCCACCCCGAGCCCTTGATCCCGCCGAAGGGGACGTGGACATCGGCTCCCGCCGTCTGCGAGTTCACGTGGACGATGCCCGCCTCGATCGCCTCGGCGAACCGCTGCGCCTCTCGCAGGTCGCGCGTGAAGATCGAGGCGGAGAGCCCGTAGCGCACCGCGTTCGCGCGCGCGATCGCCTCCTCGAGCGTCGCGAAGCGGTAGAGGGAGGTCACCGGGCCGAACACCTCCTCGCAGGAGAGCTCCGCCTCGTCGGAGAGCCCCTCGAAGACGGTCGGCGCGATGAGGTACGCCTCCTCGTGCGCGCGCGCCCCTCCCGCGAGGACGGTGCCGCCCTCGGCCCGGGCGCGCTCGATCGCGGCGAGGATGTCCTCGAGCGCATCCTCGTTCACGACGGGGCCGACCTCGACCTCCGGGTCGGAGGGGTCGCCGACCTTCCCCGCCGAGATCCGCGCGAGGAAGCGCTCGCGGAAGCGCTCGTAGACCGCGTCCTCGACGAAGATCCGGCGGGTCGCCGTGCACTTCTGGCCCGCAGACCAGAACGCCCCCGCGTAGGCAGCCTCGACGGCGCGGTCGAGCTCGGCGGCGGCGGTCACGACAAGCGGGTTGTGGCCGCCGAGCTCGAGCTGGACGCGGCAGTCGCGCTCCGTCGCCTGCGCGCGGACGGCGCGACCGACGGCGACCGAGCCCGTGAAGGAGAGCGCGCGCACCGCCTCGTTGCGCACGATCTCCGCTCCAGCCGTCGAGCCGTGGCCGGTGAGGACGTTGAGGACGCCTCCCGGCAGCCCGGCCTCGGCGAAGGACCGGGCGACGTGGAGCCCGGTGGCGGGCGCCTCGTAGCCGAGCTTGAGCACGACGGTGTTCCCGTACACGAGCGCGGGCGCGAGCTTCCACGTCGGGATCGCGATCGGGAAGTTCCAGGGCGTGATGAGCCCGACGACGCCGAGAGGCCGCCGCAGCGTGTACAGGCGCTGGTCGGGGACAGAGGGCGCGTACTGCTCGCCGATCGGCCGCCACGCCTCGCCGGCGAAGTAGCGGAGGATCGACGCCGCGCGAAGCGTCTCGAGGCGCGACTCGCGGAGCGGCTTCCCCATCTCCTGCGTCATGTCGTGCGCGATCTGCTCGGCGCGGGCCTCGATCGCGTCCGCGGCCTTCAGGAGGTAGGCGCCCCGCTGCGCCGCGGGGAGGGCAGCCCAGGTGGGGAACGCCTCGCGGGCGGCGGCGATCGCCGCCTCGACGTCCTCGGCGCTCGAGGCCTGGTAGACGCCCGTGCGCTCCGAGGGTCGCCACGGGTTCAGCTTCTCGTACGTCTCCCCGCTCGCGGACTCCGACCATTCGCCGCCGACGTAGTTGCGAGCGGGACGCGTGGTGACGATGTCGCTCATGGCTCGGTGCTCCTTTCCATCAGCTCCGCGGCACGGACGACCGGGTTGACGAGGGTGCCGATCTCGGGGACGCTGATCTCGACGAGGTGACCGGGGACGAGGGTGACGTCGTCGGGCGGGACGAGGCCCGTTCCCGTGAGGAGGACGCTCCCCGCCGGGACGGGGTTGTCGAGGAGGAGCCAGCGCACGAGCTCCGCGTACGAGCGCCGGAGCCGCGCCGTCGACGTCTCGCCCTCGAACACGACCCGACCCGAGCTGTCGAGGATCCGCATCCGGATGCGGAGCGGCGCCTCGAGCTCGTCCGGGACGTAGACGGCGGGGCCGATCGCGCACGCGCCCGCGTACACCTTCGCTTGGGGGAGGTAGAGGGGGTTCGCTCCCTCGATGTCGCGGGAGGAGACGTCGTTGCCGATCGTGAGACCGAGGATCGCGCCCCGCTCGCCGAGGACGAGGGCGATCTCGGGCTCGGGGACGGTCCACGTCGCGTCGTCGCGGATGCCGATCGGCTCCCCGGGCCCGACGGTGCGGCGGCAGGCGGCGTCCTTGAGGAAGAGCTCGGGCCGCCGCGCCTCGTAGACGAGCGCGTACGCGTCCTTCACGACGCTCTCCTCGACCCGCGCGTCCCGCGAGCGCTCGTACGTCACGCCGGCGCACCAGACCTCCGGAGGGTCGAGCGGGCGCACGAGGGTGAAGCCCGGGTCGAGCGCGCGCAGCTCGGGATCGGCGGTCACGGCTGCCTTCGCCGTGCGAGCGCCCCCGCCGAGGACGTCGAGGAGCTCCTGCTCTCGGAGCTCCTCGAAGTGGAGCCGCTCCCCGCTCGCGCGCTCGACGAGCTCGGCGCCGACGGCGAGCTCGCCGCGCGGCGTCCGGTACCGGATGTACCGCCCCGCCGCCATCAGTACACGGCCCGCCCGCCGGAGATGTCGTACGTCGCGCCGGTCGAGAACGAGCACTCCTCGCTCGCGAGCCAGCAGACGAGGGCCGCGACCTCCTCGGGTCGGCCGACGCGGCCCATGGGGATCCGCTCGACCATGTACTCGACGTGCTCGCGCGAGAGCCCCTCGAGGATCGGCGTCTCGATGACCGCCGGGGCGACGCAGTTGACGAGGACGCCGGTGCGGGCGACGTCCTTGCCGATCGCCTTCGTGAGCGCGATGACCGCGGCCTTCGAGGCCGAGTAGGCGGCGGCCATGGGGTTCCCCTCCTTGCCCGCGATCGAGGCGACGTTCACGATCCGTCCGTACCCGCGCTCGATCATCCCGGGCAGGACGGCGCGGTTGCAGAAGAAGACGCCGTCTGCGTTCACGGCGAAGACGCGACGCCACTCCTCGTCGGTGACCTCGATGGTGGGGAGCGACGCGCCCGTGATGCCGGCGGAGCAGACGAGGACGTCGATCCCGCCGAGCTCGCGCTCCGTTCGCTCCACGGCCGCGTCGACGTCCGCGGACGCGGAGACGTCGCCGCCGAGGTGGAGCGCGCCCTCCGGCCCGCCGGGGTGGAGGTCGACGGTCGCGACGCGCGCGCCCTCGGCGAGCAGGCGAGCGGCGACGGCGAGGCCGATGCCGCTCGCTCCGCCCGTGACGAGCGCCACCCGCCCGGAGAATCGATAATCGTTCGGCATTCCCTCCCTGGAACCCTAAAGTCTCGTCCGATGGCCTTCGAGGCGAACCGCGACTACCCGCTGGGCGCGCGGCGACCCGACCTCGTCCGCACGCCGAGAGGCGTGCCGCTCGCGGAGGTGACGCTCGAGGCGGCGCGCGCGGGCCGTCTCTCCGGCGAGGACCTACGGGCGACGCCGGAGACCCTGCGCCTGCAGGCGGAGGTCGCGCGGGCTGCCGGCAGGGACGCGCTCGCGGAGAGCCTCGAGCGCGCGGCTGAGCTCGCCGCGGTCCCCGACGACCTCCTGCTCGAGGTGTACACGGCGCTACGGCCGCGTCGGGCGACGGCGACGGAGCTCCGCGCGTGGGCGGAGCGGCTGGAGGGGCTCGGCGCGCATCGGAACGCGGCCTTCGTGCGCGAGGCCGCTTCCGTCTACGAGGAGCGGGGCCTCGTCCGTGCGGAGTAAGCGGTTCGTCGCTCGCGCGCGCCGCGAGCTCGCGCTCGAGCCGCTCGTGACGCCGCTGCCCGAGCTCGGGCTCGTGGCCGCGAACGGGCCGAGCGATCCGGAGCCGGAGCTCGTCGTCGAGGCAGGGGTCGTGCGGCGGATGGACGGCCGGGACGCGGCCGAGTTCGACGTCATCGACCGCTTCCTCGTCGCGCACGGGCTCGACCTCGAGGTCGCGGCCGAGGCGATGGCGCTCTCCGACGTCGAGCTCGCCCGCCGCCTCGTCGACATCGACGTCCCCCGACGCGAGCTCGTCCGCCTCTCGCGCGGGCTCACGCCGGCGAAGCTCGCCCGCGTCGTCGGCCTCCTCGACCCGGTCGAGCTCATGCTCGCGCTGCGGAAGCTCCGCGCTCGCCGGGCGCCTGCGAACCAAGCGCACGTGACGAACCTCGCCGAGAGCCCCGCCCTCCTCGCCGCCGATGCGGCCGAGGCTGCTCGTCGCGGCTTCGCGGAGATGGAGACGACGGTCGGCGTCGCTCGCTACGCGCCGCTCAACGCGCTCGCGCTCCTCGTCGGCTCGCAGACTGGCCGGCCAGGCGTGATGACGCAGTGCGCGGTCGAGGAGCGGCGCAACCTCGAGCTCGCGATCCGCGGCCTCGTCACGTACGCGGAGACGCTCTCCGTCTACGGGACGGAGCCCGTCTTCGTCGACGGCGACGACACGCCCTGGTCGAAGGCGTTCCTCGCAGCCGCCTACGCCTCCCGCGGGGTGAAGGTCCGCTTCACCTCGGGGACGGGCTCGGAGGCGCTCATGGGCCACGCGCAGGGCTGCTCGATGCTCTACCTCGAGGCGCGCTGCCTCGCTCTCGTTCGTGCCGCCGGCTCGCAAGGGGTGCAGAACGGCTCCATCTCGGTCGTCGCGCTCGTGCTCGCCGTCCCCGGGGGGACGCGGGCGATCCTCGCCGAGAACGTCCTCGCCGCCTGGCTCGACCTCGAGGTCGCCTCGGGCAACGACGCCATCGCCTCCCACTCGGAGATCCGGAGGACGGCGAAGCTCATGGGCCAGTTCCTCCCGGGCACGGACTTCGTCACCTCCGGGTACTCGATCATGCCTCGGCGCGACAACGTCTTCGGGGGCGGGAACTACGACGCCGACGACCTCGACGAGTGGCTCACGATCCAGCGCGACTGGCAGGTGGACGCCGGGATCGAGCCGGTCTCCGAGGAGGAGGCGCTCCGCGTCCGCGAGCGCGCCGCGCGCGCCTGCCAGGCCGTCTTCGCGGAGCTCGGGCTGCCCGCGATCTCGGACGAGGAGGTGCGCGCCGCGACGACGGCGTACAGCTCGGAGGACATGCCGCCGCGCGACCGCGCGGCAGACGTCGAGGCTGCGGACGCGCTCCTCGCGAGGGGTACGACGGGCCTCGACGTCGCGCTCGCGCTCGACCGGCGCGGCTTCGGCGACGTCGCCGAGGCGGTGCTCGGGATGCAGCGCCAGCGCGTCTCCGCCGACTACCTCCAGACCGCCGCGGTCATCGACGAGACCGGCCTCGTCCGCTCCGCGGTGAACGACCCGAACGTCTACGCGGGCCCGGGAACGGGCTACCGGCTCGAGGGCGAGCGCTGGGAGCTCCTCCAGGCGCTGCCGCACGTCGTCGCGCCGGTCGACCTCGTCGAGGAGGAGGCGCCTGGCGAGCCGATCGTCCGCGAGCGCGGCGAGGCGCGGGCGGGCACCGATCCGCAGGAGGTCGTGATCGCCGTCGGGCCGGCGTTCGGCGGGGCGATCCAGCGGACGATCTCCGGGCTCGACCACGGCGCGGTGCTACGGGCGATCTGCGAGGGCGTGCGCGAGGGCGGGGCCGTCCCGCGGCTCGTGCGCGTCCGCCACGGCGCGGACGTCGCCTTCATCGGCCACGAGGGGGCGCGCC
>JAVQXS010000017.1:0-12214 GCA_033578065.1 Thermoleophilia bacterium | reverse complement strand
CAGGGTGGTCGAGCGGGGGATCGATGGCCGAGAGGGCGTGCTCGGGGAGGCGAGGGAAGGGCTCAGTCGGCACGACGATCCTCCAGTTCGACCTCGAAGGGCGCTGCGGTGGCCGCACGAACGTCCTCGATCGACGCGTCGCCGAGGAGCTCGGTGAGGACGAGCGCGCCGTCGCGTCGGCGGAACACGGCGAGCTCGGTCACGACGACGTCCGCGGCTCCGCGAGCGGTGAGAGGGTACGTGCACTCGCGAACGATCTTCGGCTCGCCGCTCGGGGTGGTCGCGGTCATGGTCACGATCACCCGCTTTGCTCCGACGACGAGGTCCATCGCTCCGCCCACGCCGAGCACGTCCCGACCCGGAATGGCCCAGTTCGCGACGTCGCCGGAGATCGAGACCTGGAGGGCTCCGAGCACCGCGACGTCCACGTGCCCGCCCCGAATCATCGCGAAGCTCTGGGCGCTGTCGAAGGCTGCGGCACCCGGCAAGGCGGTCACGGGCTGCTTGGCGGCGTCGACGAGGTCGGGGTCGAGCTCCCCTGCCATCGGCCGGGGCCCGACCCCGAGCAAACCGTTCTCGGTGTGGAGGAAGATCCCCGCGTCGTGACCGAGGAGGGACGGGATCCGGTTCGGGATGCCGATGCCGAGGTTCACGACCTCCCCTGGGCGGAGCTCCTGGGCGGCGCGAGCGGCGATGCGATCTCTCACGTCCACGGTCAACGGGAGCGTACGAGCGCGTCGACGTACAGGTGCGGGGTATGAACCGACTCCGGCTCGATCGCTCCGACGGGGACGATCTCTCCGACCTCGGCGACCGTCACCCGCGCGGCGGTCGCCATGAGGGGGTTGAAGTTCCGTGCCGTCCCCCGGTACCAGAGGTTGCCGAGCTCGTCGGCACGGGCCGCGTAGACGAGCGCGACGTCGGCGCGCAGCGGGCGCTCGAGGATATGGGGAACGCCGTCGAAGACGCGCTCCTCTTTCCCCTCGGCGAGGAGCGTGCCCGCGCCGACGGGGGTGTAGAAGCCCGCGATCCCCGCGCCGCCGGCCCGAATCGCCTCGGCGAAAGTGCCCTGAGGCACGAGTGTGGCTTCGATCTCACCGGCGTTCACCGCTGCCACCGCTTCCGGGTTCGAGGTGAAGTACGAGGCGATGCCGCGCTTGATCCGTCCCTGGCGGAGGAGCTTTCCTAGCCCACGTCCCGGCTCTCCGATGTTGTTCGAGATGATCGTGAGCTCGTCGGCGTCCGATGCCTCGACGAGGGCGTCGATGAGCGTGAGAGGCGCGCCGACGAGCCCGAACCCGCCGACCATGACCGTATCGCCGGAGCGGATCGCGGCCACGGCCTCCTCGGGCGCGATCGGGCCGTGGATCACGGTCATCGGTCCCTGCCTCCGAGCTCGAACCGAAGATCGGGACGCGGCCCGCGTCGGGGAGCCTGCGCGGGCGATCCGACCGCATCCCCGGGTTCCGTGCGCTCGAACGCGTCGATGCGGCCATCCCTGCGGCCATTTCCCATCACTCGGCGAGCACCTGGTCGAAGAGGTCGAGGTCCGTGGGCAGGAGCGCGCGCAGCTCCTCGGCGAACGTCGCTGCGATGAGCACGAATGCCATGCGGGCTCGCGTGTCCGTGGGGTTGACCCACGCGTGGCTCGTGCCGCGTTGGATGACGACGTCGCCCACGGAGAGCCTCGTCTCCGTACCGTCGTCGAGCACGAGGATGACCTCTCCCTGGAGGACGATCCCGTAGTCGATCGTCTCCGTGCGATGCATGGGCGAGCGCGACTGCGGCTCGAGGTCGACGATGCGCAGGACGGTGCCACCCGGATCCGGGGGAACGACGAGCGGGCGATCGGTCGGCTCCCGCTCCTCGCGGGGCGCGAGGGGAGCGGGGGCTTCGCTCGTTCGCCAGAGCTCGTAGAAGGTCGCGCCGGGAACCGATCGCGAGACCGGCGGAGCGCCGTCCTCGAGGATCGTCGAGCGGCCGTCTCGACCGTGGCCGGTGACGATTCGGCGCGGCGTCATCGCTCGAGGCGGCTTCGTACCCAGGCCACGATCGTCGGCACGACGGGCCCCTCGCCCATGTGCCCGCCGTCGAAGACGCGGGCGGCCTTCGGGTCGCCGTAGTCGAGGCTCAGGTAGAGGTCGTCGATCGCGTTCTGGCGATCGTCGCGACCGTTGACGAGGAGGAGCTCGGCACTCGGCTGCTCGAGCAGACCCTGCTCGAGGAGGGAGAGCTCGGCGCAGCGCTCGACGTACTCCTCGAACGTCTCCCCGCCGAAGATGCGCGCTCGCGCGACCATGAGATCCATGAGATACGAGGGCGCGTCGCGCGAGCGCTCCTGCCACTCGCGCGTGAAGGTGATGTGCACGCCGCCGCCCCAGTTCACGCAGCAGCGGAGCCGATCCCGGTGGGTGTAGGCGAGCTTCTGGGCCCAGTACCCGCCGAACGAGGCACCGACGGCGGCGCAGCGCGCACCGTCGAGATCCTGTCGCGCGGCGAGCCAGTCGAAGATCGGCGTCCACTGGCGCTCGGCGTCCCGGCTCGCGGGGATCGGCGATTCGCCGACGCCCGGGATGTCGACGAGGAGCACCGCGCAGCCTGCGGCGCGGAAGGCGGCGCCGAGGCGGAAGTGCATCTCCTCCTTCCACGTGTCGATGCCGCCCCAGACGATGACGACCGGGGGTCGCTCGACGCCGGACGGACGCGTCACGTAGAAGGGGAGATCGGCCCCATCGAGCTGCACGACCACCCGCTCGACCGGCGGGTCCTCGAGTCGCGCTGCCTCGAGGAAGAACGCTCGCGCGCGCTCGTACTGGCGCTCCTTCGCGGGGTGGTTGGGCACCGGGTAGCGGCCGAGGAAGGAGAACGCGTACGCCTGCTCGTAGGCGACCCTCCGCTCCTCGGCGCGGCCCGCCTGCTCGGCCGTCGCGGCGAACCGCTCGGCGGTCGCCCCCCAGGCTGCTGCCCACGACTCGGGATCGATGCCGTCGAGTGCTTCGATCGTCGCTCGGGCCGCGGTTGGATCGACCTGGTCGAGTGGGTGCGCGCGACGCTCGAGGCGCTCGCGGAGCCACGAGCGGGCTGCCTCGAGCGTTCGTTCCTGTGGTGGCCCTTGGGGGCGAATGGACCCTCCCGACTCAGACGAGATGGTGCTGCCGATCCGGAGCTCGAGCGCCGCTCCCGTTCGCACGACGCTGCTCGACCTCATCGATCTCCGCAAGCTGGGAGAGGATCTGTGCGGGCATCGAGTCGCCCATCACCTTCTGGAGGAACGGCGTACGGTCGAAGACGAGGTCGCGCAACGGGCGCAGCGGGCGCGGGAGCCGATGGAAGAGAACGCCGTTCAGGTACGCGAGACGGGTCATTGAGCGCGTGTGCTCCTTGCGCCGGTCCTCGAACGCCTGGAGCGCGCGCTCCACCTCCGAGCGGCTCCGGAGGTCGACCCGCTCGAGCTCCGCCGCGAGGAAGTACCCATCCTCGATTGCCATTCCGGCGCCATAGGCAGCATACGGCGACGTCGGATGGGCGGCATCGCCGACGATGGTGACGCGTCCCTTCGACCACTGTCGGAGAGGCTTCAGGTCACGGATCTCCCACCGATAGACGTGCTCGGGCGGGGTGCTCGCGATGAGCGACGGCAGAGGCTCGGCGAAGCCGCGCGCGCGCTCGAGCGCCCATCCCTTCAGGTCGCGCTCGAAGCCCTTGCGCGGATCGAAGGCCTCGAGCACCCACCACTCGTACCCCCACTTGCCCTCGTGTCGGATCGCCGAGTAGCTTCCCTGCGTCGTGCGGTTGTGCGCGACGACGGTGACCTTCTCCTCGACCTGCTCGACGAAGAGATAGCCGCCGACGAGGTGGAGCTTGTGGTGCCGGAGGGGGCGGTCGCCCCAGAGCAAGCGGCGCACCGTCGAGTTGATGCCGTCCGCCCCGACGAGCACATCGACGTCGACCTCCGCATGGCCCCGGAGGTGGACGATGACCTTGTCGCCCACGTCGGTGAAGGACACGACCTCGTGGTCCACCTGGAGCACTCCCTCCGGAAGAGCCTCGAGCATGCGTCGGTAGAGCCCCGGACGGAGGAGGCCGATGAAGCCTCCTCCGTACTCGTCGATCACCTCTTGGGGGAGGCGAACGTCGCAGCGCACCTTGCCGTCCGAGCGGCGGAACGTCGCCATCGCTGGAGCGCCAAGGTCTTCGGTGCTCACCCCGAGCAAGCGGAGGATCTTCTGCGGTGGTGGCCAGAGGTTGAGGATATTTCCTGCCGCTCGTACCTCGGGGTGCCGCTCGTAGAGGCTCACCTCGAACCCCGCGCGGTGAGCGGCGAGGGCGGTCGCGAGCCCAGCGGGCCCCGCCCCGACGACAGCGATCCGACCCGTGCTCACTGGGTCCTCCTCAGAATCAGAGTTCGAATTCGAGACTTGAGGTTCTACCCCTCGCGAGCGAGGTCGTCAAGCGCGACTGCTCGGCCCGGCTTGGCTTGCGGACAGCTCCGCCTCCCGACGATGCGGGCGGACTCGTGCTCACTCCTCGAAGATCGCGACGACGCGGGCCCAACCGGCGCTCGCCCGCTCGATCTTCACGGGGAAGGCAGCGACGAGGAAGCCGGTGGGACGGGGGAGCTGGTCGAGGTTTGCCAGGCGCTCGATCTGGCAGTACTCCTTGCGCCGTCCGAGGAGGTGCGACTCCCAGAACTGCGCTCTCCCGGCCTTCGCGTCCTCGATCATGAGCTCGAACGGGCGGTCGAGCCCCCAGGCGTCGATGCCGATGAGTCGGACGCCGCTGTCGACGAGGAACTCGGTCGCGTCGACCCGAAGCCCGGGGTGCCGCTGCTCGTACCCCGGAGCGCGGAGGTCGGTGCCCGTCATGACGAGCACGATGTCGAGCGGCTCGAGCGCATGGCCGATGCGGGCGAGCTCACGCTCGACGTCCTCGCGCCTGATCCCACGGACGCGGTCGTGGCCTCGGAAATCGAGGAGCACGCCGTTCCCGAAGCACCACTCGAGCGGCACCTCATCGATCGTCCGCGCGCGGCCGTGCTCCGCTGGACCGTAGTGAGCGGGCGCGTCCACGTGCGTCCCCGAGTGACTGGAGAGCGTCACCACCTCGGCCGCGAGGGCAACGCCCCCGGGCCAGTACTCGGGGCCGAGGCCCCACTCCGCCGACTGGGCGGCAGTCGTCTCGGGGTCGAGGTACGTGATCTCGTGCCGGTTGAACTCGAACGCGGAGGTCGCGTTCGAGAGCGTGTCCGAGAGGTCGTAGTAGATCCGACGTGGCATCAGTCGACCTTGGCGTCAAGCCGCTCGGCGCGGGGCACCGGTACCGGCTCTCCGCCTGCGACGACGCGGTTCGCGATGGAGCCGATGCCCTCGACGGTCATCGTCACGACGTCGCCGACCGCGAGCGGCGGCGGCTCGCGACGGCCAGCCCGACCCCAGAGCTCGGCCAGGCATCCCCCGCCACAGGTCCCAGAGCCGAGAACGTCGCCGACGCGGATCCACGCTCCGCGGGAGGCGTACGCGACGAGGCTCTCGAACGACCACGCCATGCTCGCGAGCGTGTCGCTGCCGATCAGCGTTCCGTTCACCGCGACCTCCATCCGGAGGTCGAGCCGGCCGTCCCGCCGGTGCCGCTCGAGCTCGTCCGCCGTCACGAGCCAGGGTCCGAGCGTGATCGCCGAGTCCTTGCCCTTCGCGGGCCCGAGGCCGACCGCCATCTCCTCGAACTGGAGGTCGCGTGCCGACCAGTCGTTCATGATCGTGTACGCGGCGATGTACTCGTGCGCCTGCTCCGGGGCAACGTCCCTCCCATCGCGACCGATGACCGCCGCGACCTCGAGCTCGTAGTCGAAGAGACGGCAGCCGGGAGGGATCGGCACATCGTCGTACGGGCCGATGACGGAGTGGGGGTTCGAGAAGTAGAACGTCGGAGCCTCGTACCAGCGTGGGTGGATGCCCCGCGGGGGGTCATGGAGGCGAACCATGCCCTCGACGTGGCGCTCGAAGGTGAGGAAATCGCGGATCGAGGGCGGCTCGATGGGAGCGAGCAGCCGGACGGAGGCGAGCGGAACCGTCTCGTGAGTCTCGGCCGCAGCGGGACGATCCTCGAGGAGGTCGCGGACGTCGAGGGCGGGGTCGAGGAGGCGCACGCGATCGCCCTCGACGATGCCGACCCGTGCGGTGTCGCCGAGGTCGAGGCGGGCGATCCTCATATGGGCGCGGCGGTGAGCTCGACCGACCGCATCGTCAGCCCGACGAAGTCTGCCTCTGGTGGCGGTGTGTGCTCGATCTCCCAGATGCCGATCTGTCGGGAGATGCGCCAGATCTCCTCGCAGCGAGGGAAGCGACGCTCGACGTAGCGCCGAAGCGCGCTCTCGAGATCCGTGCCGCCCGTCACCTCCTCGGCGAGGACGACCGCGTCCTCGATCGCCATCGCCCCGCCCTGGCCCACGTGGGGGGACGTCGCGTGCGCCGCGTCGCCGACGAGCACGACGCGTCCGCGGTGCCATGGCTTCGGGACAAGGAGCGACTCCACCGGGCGGACGACGACCTTCGTCGGATCGGTGAGGTACCGGTCGCGCACCTCAGCGACAGGCCCGCCGAACTCGGCGAGTCGCTCCCGCATGATCTCCGCAAGCTTCTCGTCCGGCATCTTCACCTTGTCGGCGGGAACCGCCTCGATGTAGAGGATGTACATGAGGTCGGGGGCGAGCGGGACGAAGCCCGCCTTGCCGTTCGAGCCCACGAACATGTCGAGCGTCTCGAGGCCCTCGGGTCGCGGGACGTTGTACCGCCAGACGATCTGGCCGGTGTACTCGGGTTTGGGTGCGTCGGCGAAGACGAGCTCGCGCACGGTCGAATGGATCCCGTCCGCGCCGACGACGAGGTCGTACTCGTCCTCCTCTCCGGTCGAGAGCCGCACGCGTCCGTCCTCGCTGACCTCGCTCACCGTCAGCCCCAGCCGCACGTTCGCTCCGTGCTCTCTCACCGCCTCCTGGAAGATCGCGTGGAGACGGGGCCGGGTGATGCCGTTCATCGGCGGGTACTTCGGCCCCAGGAGGTCGAGGGCCGGGACCTCGCCGAGGAGGTTGCCCTGGCTGTCGTGGAACCGCGAGCCCTTCATCGCGAACCCCTGCGCGATCGCCTTCTCAGCGAGCCCGAGGGCGTCGAGCGCGCGGATCGCGTTCCCAGGCTGGATGATGCCGACGCCGTAGACGTCCCAGCGCGGGTTGATCTCGACGACGTCGACCTCGACGCCGCGCTGTCGCAGGCCGATCGCGGTCGAGAGACCGCCGATTCCGCCGCCGACGACGAGGACGCGCATCAGGTGAAGAGCCCGGTCGCAGCCTTCGCCTCCTCGACCTCCTTCGAGGGGAGCTCGACGGGCGGGAAGGACTCGAACATCGAGTGGGGGAGCGCGGTGTTCTTGTAGAAGACGTTCGACCCTTGCTGGGGCTCGAAGCGGACGGTCTCGAAGTCGGGCTCGTAGTTGCGGTAGCCGCCGGTGTTGAGCTCGATGCGGAGCCCGCTCGGCTCGCGCACGTAGAGGTAGTCCTGCTCTCCCATCCCGTGCTTGCCGGGCCCGAACTCGATCGCGATGTCCTGGTTCAGAAAGATGTCTGCCGCGCGCAGGAGCTCCTCGCGGGAGTCGACCCAGTACGAGAGGTGGTTGATCCGCCCACGGGCGGGCGATGGATCCCAGACGAGCCCGTAGTCGTGTGCGCGCTCGCAGACGGTCGTCATCGCGAACACGATCCAGTCCGGCCGCTCTGGGATGACCGTGTACTCCATGAAGCGGTGCCCGAGCGTGTCGCGGTGCCACGCGGCGTCCCTGCCCGGGTCGGCGGTCGCGACGGTCACGTGGTCGAGGTTGCGGGCGGCGACGCCGCGAGGGAGGTAGCGCTGCGGACGGTTCGGGAACGGCGACTCCATCCCCGGGGGTGGGGAGTAGCGCTCGACCTCCCAGAAGAGCTCGTGGAGGTGGCCGCCGGGACCGCGGTAGCGGTACGTGGGTCCCTGCCCGGGCCCTCCGTCGGTCCACCCCTCGCCCGCACCCGCCGCTTCGACGCGCGCGACCGCTCGCTCGAGCTGCTCGGGCCCCTGCGCTCGCCAGGCGATGTGACCGAGTCCAGGAGTTGGCCCCTCGGTCAGCTGGAGCGAGTGGTGGAAGCGCTCGCCCCACCCGCGGAGGAAGACGGACTGGCCCTCGCGGCTCGAGATCTCGAGGCCGAGGACGTCGGTGTAGAAGCGGAGGGACTCGTCGGGCGTCGGGGTGAGGATCTCGACGTGGGCGAGTTGCGAGAGGAGTCGCTCGGTCATCGTCTCTCCTGATCGAATCAAAGTTCGCGTTCTATATCAAGGTCTCTGTGGTCGCCGTCCCTTGGGGGCTACGCGACTGACTCCGTCGGTCGCGTCAGGCCACCGTCTCTGTGCTGCTCGGCGATGAACTCGCAGGCACGGGCGGTGAGGGCCATGATCGTCAGCGTCGGCCCGACGGTGCTGTTCGACACGAAGCAGCTCCCGTCGGTGACGAAGAGGTTCGGCACGTCCCACGCCTGGTTGACCTCGTTCAGGACGGAGGTTCGCGGGTCGGAGCCCATGCGCACGCCTCCGCACTCGTGGATCGCGGCGCCCATCCTGATGATCTTGCCGACGCCGAGGCGGAAGAGGAGGCGGCGCACCGGATCGGCGTTCGGGAAGACCTGCTTCGTGGCCAGCCCGAGCACGGAGGCGATGAAGTTCACGCGGTAGCCGCAGTGCTCGGTCATCTCCTTGAGTGCCGCGGCATGGGCTTCCGTCTGCCGACGATCGTTCTCCGAGAGCGTGCAGCGGATATGGGCAGCGGGGATGCCCCACTTGTCCTTCCGTCGCCGGTCGAGCGTGACGCGGTTGTCGTAGCTCGGCAGCATCTCGCCGACGCCGCCGATGCCGAAGGAGGTCGGGTAGCCCTCGGGAACCGGGAAGCGCCCCCCTGCTCCCTGGAAGGAGATACCTCGAGCGAAGCGGGGGTTCACTCGGCCCCCGATGTTGTCGTAGCGCGGGATGAGGATCCCGCCGGCGGGGTGGTAGAAAGGATCGTGAGGCGCGGAGTCGTCCCGCTCGGCGTATCCGGGCCAGTGGGGCACGTCGCAGAAGGCGAGGCTCATCGTCTGATCCATGAAGTAGCGACCGACGAGCCCGGACGAGTTCGCGAGCCCATCCGGGTGGGAGGGGCAGGCGGAGAGGAGGAGGAGCCGGATCGACTCGATCGTCGAGGCGCAGAGGACGACGACGTCCGCGTACACGCGCTGCTCCTTCCCTGAGAGGCGGTCGACGAACACGGCGCCGTCCGCGAGCTTCGTTCGCGGATTGACGGTGATCTGCTTCACCACCGCGTCCGTTCTCGTCGTCAGGCGACCGGTCGCGCGCGCGGCGAGGATGCCCTTCGGCACGCGCTCGAGGTTCGGCGCTGCGTAGCGCCAGGAGACGACGCGCCGCTCCGGCCAGCGCTCCTCGACCTTCGCCTTGAACTCCTGCTCGACCGCGGTGAGCTTCGCGGGACCGACGTACCTGCCGTCGGGCGGATGGGCGAGGCCGTCCGCGTTTCCGTACACGCCGATGAACTCCTCCACCCGGTCGTAGTACGGCTCGAGATCGGCGTAGGAGAGCGGCCAATCGAGGCCGATGCCATCGGCGCTCGCGGCTTTGAAGTCGACGTCGGACATGCGCTGGAGGACGCGGCCGTAGCTGTTCAGGCGGCCGCCCAGGATCCGTCCCCGGATCCACAGGTAGGGGGCGGATCGTGGGGTCGTGTACGGATTCTCCCTGTCGTTCACGAGGAAGCGGTTCGTCGTCTCGCTGTAGAAGGCGCGGCGCGCTTGGATGTGCTGTCCCCGCAGGGCGGCTCGAAGGCGAGGGCCGAGATCCATGCCGAGGGGCTTCGGGGGCTTGGGGGGAGGCGGAACGAAGTCCGCCTCGGTGAGGTCGCGACCGGCCTCGAGGAGGAGGACGTCGAGCCCGCGCTCGGTGAGCTCCTTGACCGCGATGCTCCCGGCTGCTCCCGAGCCGACGACGAGGGCGTCGAACGTGCGCTCGAGCGTGGCGAACGTGTCCCTGTCAGCCATCCTCCCCTCCTCGGTCGAGGAGCGTGCGCAGCATCGTCTGCTGGCGGCGGAGCATGTCGGAGGCGCGGTAGAGATCGCGAGCACCTTCGTACTCGCTCGAGAGCGAGCCCGTGTACCCCCCCTCGAGGAGCACGGTGACGATCTCCGCGTAGGGGATGTGCGGATCGGTGAGCATGTCTGTCATCTCCCAGAACTTCGCGTGCACGTGGACGACGTACGGGAGGACGTCGGCGAGCTCGCGGGGATCGACAGCCAACGGCTTGCGCATCTCCCGCTCGACTCGCTCGCGGAGCGCTGGCTCGGGATCGCCGAAGACGTACACCGCGTCGCTGTGGGTTGCCGTCCGCTCGGCGGCCTGGAAGATGCCGGTGTCGATGAGGAGCCCGAAGTGGTCGGTCCCCGTCTCCCGCACGAGCTCGAGGTAGCCTTCGACGACCGCTGAGCGGATCGGCGTAGGCGCGTGGATCTCCGGCGCGATGCGGACGTCGAGCTCCTCCGCTTTCGGGAGCACGCCGAGGACGGTCTCGCGCCAGATCGGGTCGGGGGCGAGGTCGAGCGAGACGACCCCGATCTTCGGCCGCACGATGCGGAAGCCGAGCCGGTGCGCGAGCTCGACGTCGCGCAGGAGGATCGCTTGCGCCTCGGCGGCCTCGAGGCCTCGGTCGCGGTAGAGGCGGGTGTCGAGCCAGCTCGAGTAGCAGGTGGGCGTGAGGCGGTAGCGCTCGAGGAGCGAGTGCCAGTGGTCGATCCAGGCGGGATCGGGGTTGGGGTAGCCCGGGATGTGCGTGTCGGAGAGGATCTCGACGTCGGTCGCCCCCATGTCGGCGACGTCCGCGAGGCAGTCCTCGAGCGTCATCGTGACGAGGTAGTCGCCCCCGTAGCTGTACAGCGAGACGCCGAGGGTCGGCCGGGGACTGGTCGGGCGCGGGCTCATCGAACGAGGACGAGCGCTCGCTGCGCGCGACAGGTCGTGGGCTGCATCTCGACGGGGATGTACGACCACCGCCAGGTGACCGAGACAGCGACCTCGTGCAGGCCGGGCTCGAGCCCACCCGGTCGGGTGACCGTGAGCAGCGCCGGCTCGTCGAAGGGCCAGCGGACCTCTCGGGTCGAGAAGAGGCGCTCGGACTCGTACGTCTGCCCTCCGAGCGTCCACCTGATCGCACTCGCGCCGTAGCGCTCCCCGTCAACGGTCAGCTCGACATCCTCGAGGAGCGAGGCCCAGATGCCTCGGTAGTACGGGCACCGCACAGCGACCTGGAACCCCGTCGGAGTCGGCTCGCCGACGTTCCTAAACCCTCGCTGCTGGATGATCTCGCGTTCGAGCATGGAGCTCACTCGGCTGCGCCTGCGGCCCCGTCGAGCGAATCGGGGGCCTGGAGGGACGGCACGGGCTCGGAGGGGTGCACGACGAGCCTCATCGCCCGTTCGGTTACCTGCCTCAGGGGGGTGCCGGGAGCAGGTGAGATGTACGGGACTCGGCAGCGGAGAGCGACGCGGACGTCGACGGCCTGCCCGGTCTCAACCGAGCGAGAGACGAGGATCGATGCCGGGTCGCGGACGAACCACTCCTCGTCGTGCAGGGCGGCCAGGTCCTCGAGCCGTCGCACGCGTCCACCGACGACGAGCCGAAGGCCGTCGCGAGGGACACGCTCTCCGTCGAGCGCGAGCTCGATCTCCTCGACGCAGGAGAGGGGCAGCGACCGGTACCACGGGAGGCGCACGGAGAGGGCGAGACCGCCCTCGGCCTGCCGGAGCGCGTCCTCGCGCAGCATGACCGACGCGAGGCTCACTGCGGCCGGGCCGGGTCGATTTGTATTCGAATCAAGGTTCTGATTCGAGAAGCCTACGGTGACGCAGTTGGCGAGTCAAGCCGCTCGCGAGCGTCGGGTCGAGCACGTTCGCCTCGCGCGTGCCGGTCGAGGGCGGCGCGGCAGACAGCCTGCTGGCGAGCGACCATCTCGAAGGCGTCGCTTGCCGTGTCCCAGTGCCAGCCCTCGTACTCGCTCGAGATGTACCCGTCGTAGCCCCCCGCGACGAGGACGTCGATGAGTTCCTCGAGCGGGACGACGGGCTCCCTCCCGTCCCGGATGTCGAAGAACTTCCCGTGTACGT